>JAYSBB010000020.1:0-30187 GCA_041915645.1 Tolumonas sp. | reverse complement strand
CGTTAAGATCAGCTGGTCAATTTTGCCGGTAATTTCAGGCAAACGATAATGCTGGCTCTGCCATTCCACTTCACCGGAAAGGAAGTTTTCTTCACCGCTTTGTACCAATAATTGCGCACCGGCTTCCGTCGCAAATGCGAACACTCGTTTATCTGATTTAGCTTCATAAGCTAACTGCGTGATCGCATGCCCTTCAGGATCCAGTTCGATGGCGTTATTACCCAGCGGATATTTGATTTCTGCTTCGGTAATATGAGCTTTGCCTTCTGGGTAAGTAGTCACAAAATCAGGCTGTAATACCTGCGCTTTACCATTGGCAAAACCATAAACTACCATGGGTTTACCAAGTGCAGTATTGGCCACTGCAGTTACGGTATCAGCAGATGAGTTATGCAGTAACACGCTACCAACTGGATGACCCGAATCTTTATTCAGCGAAAAGAAATCGATATCGCCTTGTTGGCTGAAACGATAACCCACCTGATTTTGCTCATCGGTTCCCAAGATCGCAGTTGTGCCCTTTACTGGCACCTGCAAAGAAGCAGCAGGTTCCAATGAGGCACCGACGAAAATAGGTTTAACCACATAGAGCAGATAGAAAAAAATCAGTAGCAACGCAACCAGCACCAGGATACCCCCGGTAGTTACGCCGACACTGGCAAGACGATCAGTAACACGCCGCTTTCGGCTGCCTGCCATCGTCAGATTGATGGATTCTGTTGACATGAAGACCTCAACTCCACTTTAGAGTAACGCCATTCTAGGGAAGTCAGATGACAGTTTTGTTACAGCACTGTCATTTGTTGTTATTTCAGCATTTAGTTTAGTGCCGGAATGATTCTTTAGAGCTCAATTACAGCGCTTGACACCAGATTGTCATATAGTTGACATATAATATGACTGCAATGCTTTGTTATCTAAGCATGTGCAGCAAGAAAAAAGAGCGATGAGGATTGGCATGAATAGTGACAAATTATGGCTTGAAAAAGAGCTGAGCTGGCTTTCATTTAATAGCCGTGTATTGCAGGAAGCAATGGATAAATCAGTGCCGCTAATTGAGCGGGTCCGCTTTCTCGGTATTTTCTCCAACAACCAAGATGAATTTTTTAAAGTCCGAGTTGCTGATGTAAAACGGCGCGTGCTGATCCATAAAGAACATGGCGGTGACCCGAAAGCCGAAGACTTGCTGCACGTGATCCAAGATCGGGTTATGGAACTGGGGCAAATCTTCGATAGCACCTACCATGAACTGATGATGGCGTTAGCGCGACACAATATCTTCCTCATCAATGAAGAACAAACCAGCCCTGAACAACAGATCTGGTTACGCAATTTCTTCAAAGAAAAAGTATTACGCCATATCAGCCCTATTCTACTCACCAGCGATAGCGACCCCGTTAGTTTTCTGAAAGACCAATACACCTACCTTGCGGTCAAGATGAAAAAAGAAGGCAAACACGGGCAATATGCACTGATTGAAGTGCCTACCGATCACGTTCCGCGTTTTGTGCCTGTACCAAGCGACGGTAATCGTGGGAAAAAAGTCTTAATTATTCTGGATAACGTCATCCGTTTTTGTCTGGATGATATTTTCCGTGGCTTCTTTGAATATGACACCATTGCCGCTTATTCCGTCAAAATGACCCGTGATGCGGAATTTGATCTATCGTCACAGATGGATTTAACCCTGCTGGAAAAAACCAGCGAAGGGTTAAAACAACGCCTCAAAGCACTGCCGGTTCGCTTCTCATATGATCGCGAAATGCCACAGGCGATGGTGCAATTTCTGACCAGCAAATTAGAAATGAGCCACTACGACTCAATCATGCCGGGTGGCCGTTATCATAACTTCAAAGATTTTATCGGCTTTCCGAATGTGGGCCGAACCTATCTGGAAAACTACAAACTACCGGCTCTCGATTGTCAGGATTTTGAACGGCATCAGACGGTATTCCAGGCGATCACCGAACAAGACATTCTGCTGCACTACCCTTATCACAAATTCAAATACATGACCGAGATCTTACGGCAGGCCTCTTTCGACCCGGCAGTTGTCTCAATCAAAATGAATATCTACCGTGTTGCCAGTCAATCACGGGTCATCGACTCACTGATTGATGCCGCCAACAACGGCAAACGCGTGACGGTCGTGGTAGAACTGCAGGCGCGCTTTGATGAAGCCGCCAACATCAAATGGGCAAACCGCCTGAAAGACGCGGGCGTGAAAGTACTGTTTGGTCTTGATAGCCTGAAAGTGCACTCCAAGTTGTGTCTGATAACGCGTCGCGAAGGTGATGAGCAAGTCCGTTATGCACATATTGGCACGGGTAACTTCAACGAAAAAACAGCGAAGATCTATACCGACTTCTCACTGTTTACCCGTCATCCGGAAATTACCGCCGAAGTCGATAACGTATTTGAATTTATCGAGCACCCTTATCGTCGGATCAAATTCAATCACCTGCTGGTATCGCCTATCAATTCAAGGCGTTATATCTACCGCTTGATCGATAATGAACTAACCAATGCGCGAGCAGGCTTACCGGCTGAAATTACCATCAAGATCAACAATCTGGTTGATACCGGCATGGTGCAGCGCTTGTATGCAGCGAGTCAGGCTGGCGTGAAAATCCGCATGATCATCCGTGGTATGTGTTCACTGGTGCCGGGCATTCCAGGCATCAGCGATAACATTTCTATTATTAGTATCGTTGACCGCTATCTGGAACATCCTCGCATCATGGTGTTCCACAATAATGGTAATCCGAAAGTGTTTATTTCATCCGCCGATTGGATGACACGTAATCTGGATCATCGTGTGGAAGTGGGTACGCCGGTTTATGATGAACGCTTAAAACAGCGGATAATAGATCTGCTGGAAATACAGTTTAATGACACCACGAAAGCGCGTGTGATTGATGCGGATCAACGGAACAGCTATGTTCCGCGCGGAAATCGTCGTAAAATTCGTTCACAAATCTGTATTTACGAATACCTGCAACGACTGGAGTTACCAACAGATGCCGAATAACATGCTTGCTGCGATCGATCTGGGTTCCAATAGTTTTCATATGATGGTTGCCCGTGTGGTTGATGGTCGCTTACAAGTTGTCGATCGGTTAAAAGAACGGGTTCGTCTGGCCGAAGGCATGGACGAATTCAAAAATCTGTCGGAAGAAGCCATGCAGCGCGGGCTTAATTGCTTGGCGCTGTTTGCTGAGCGTATGCAAAGCATCCACCCGGATGCGATTCGTATTACCGGCACCTATACCCTGCGTGTTGCTCATAACGCGCAACACTTCATTGAGCGCGCCAAGTTATTGCTCGGTCATCCCATCGAAATCATTTCTGGTTTGGAAGAAGCTCGTCTGATTTATCAGGGGGTTTCGCATACACAACATACGCAAGGTCGTATGTTGGTGATTGATATTGGTGGTGGTAGTACTGAACTGATCATTGGTGAAAAATATCTGCCGATGGCACTGACCAGCCGTAAAATGGGCTGTGTTACTTTTACCAAGCAATTTTTCAGTAATGGGAAATTGTCAGAAAAAAACTTCAACGCCGCTATCTTTGAAGCACTGCACCAGTTGGAACCGATCTTAACTCAATTTACCACGTTGGGTTGGCGCCAATGTCTGGGTAGCTCGGGTACCATCAAAACGGTGAAAGAGTTGCTACTGGCAGCTGGTGGCGATGGCCAAATTACACTGGCCGGGCTTGAACATCTGAAACAACAGATGGTTCAGCAAAAATATATCGCAGAACTGAGTTTACCTGAGCTGACTGACGATCGACGTCCAGTGATTGCAGCCGGCGTATCGATTTTGATCGCCCTGTTCCAAGGGTTGGGAATTGAACACATGGATTACTCTGACGGTGCATTACGTGAAGGGATCTTGTACGAATTTGCTTCGCGCCAAGAACAACATGATACCCGTGAACAGACCGCTAAAGGGCTGGCGGATATGTATCACATCGATATTCCGCAAGCGCATCGGGTTAAGAAAACAACCTTAGCTCTGTTCGATGCCGTCTGCGTTGACTGGCAGCTCTCATACGAACAAATGCGCCCATTAATCAGCTGGGCGGCTGCACTGCATGAAGTCGGGCTGGTGATCAACTTTTCTGCCATCCAACGTCACTCTTCTTACATTCTACAAAACTCTGATCTGCCAGGTTTTAACCAAGAAGAGCAACAAGCGCTGGCCTCGTTGGTGCGTTTCCACCGTAAAGCCATCAAAGCTTATGAGTTCAGCCCAATCCCTAACTATGATGATCAGGCCATCTGGCGGTGTATTCGAATATTACGTATTGCCGTGGCATTAAATCATCGCCGGATGGATGAACTACTGCCGCATATTGGTATTCGCGTCATTGGCGACACCATGACGCTGATCCTTCCTAATCACTGGTGTGAAAACAATAAGCTACTGATGCAAAATCTGGAACGTGAGCAAAAATACATGAAAGCCATGCTCTGGGAACTGGTGCTAGAAGTAGTGAATTAATCTCAGGCAAAGAGATGGGAAGTACACTTCCTATTCGCTTGCCGCTGCGATAAATGCTTAACAGCCAGCAAAACAAGACACAATCCGGCTACTGTTATTGGTCCTGAAGCATAACGGATCATCACAGTGCCGGTGAGTATGTGTAGGAATGGCTTAAATTCATAAAACAAATCCGGCAAAATCCATCTTTTCTGCGGAACAGCAATATTGTCCGTGCGGCGATATGCTGAACGCATGATCCAGATCGCCGCACCAACAAAATAGAACACTGAAGCAGAAAACAATAATAATGGCAGCTCTGCAAAACTTAATAACAATATCCCCAGCGTTAAATAAACCGTAGGCAATGCTTCATAGATCATTAAAGGAATCATGTCTGAATCTCCCTGTACAATCCGTTGCTGGTGCCACTAAATCCAGTTAGAAATGATTTTTCAGCTCATTTTGGATTATAGAAGAAGATTCATATGAGGTATTTTATTTGGTGGGTTTGTTATTCTGGATCAAGTAACTGCGGATCTTTTGCGCGCTGTTTTTCCGCTTTTTTCTCAGCACGACGGCGACGGAAAAAATCACTGAGCTGCTGGCTGCATGTCTCTGCTGCGATTCCGCCTGTAATTCCAACCACATGGTTATGCCGGGGATCGCTCAAAATATCAAAAACCGAGCCGGCGGCACCAGTTTTTAGATCACTGGCTCCATACACGACGCGTGCGATACGGCTGTGAATCATCGCACCGGCGCACATCACGCAAGGCTCTAACGTGACATATAACGTAGCACCAAGCAGCCGATAATTACCGATCAATTCGCCAGCCTGCCGGATTGCCATGATTTCTGCATGCGCACACGGATCATGCCGACTGATGGATAAATTCCAGCCCTCGCCTATCACCTTATTGTCTAACACCAACACGGCACCCACAGGCACTTCCCCTGCTTGTTCCGCACGTTCAGCCAGTTGCATCGCGTAGTGCATCCAGTAAATATCTTGTTCTGCTTGTGACATGAAACACCCTCTATGAGGTGCTTATTATGCCGGAGTGAGGAGATATCGAGAAGGCGAGATAATCATTAGAAAATACAAATAAAAAAGCGGAGCTATGCAAGCTCCGCTGATGTTTAAGCAATATTATTTGCTTAACACTTCCAGTTGCTTGGCAACAATCTTCGCAGGCAGAGGGATGTAACCATCTTTCTCTACGATGTTCTGACCAGTTTTAGACAGAACCATTTTCAGGAACTCTTTCTGCATTGGGTCCAGTGGCTTGTTTGGTGCCTTGTTTACGTAGATAAACAAGTAACGAGACAGTGGATATGCGCCTGAAATTGCATTTTCTTCAGTTGCTTCGATGAAGGTTTTGCCACCATCTTTAGACAACGGAACTGCTTTCACGCCTGAAGTTTTGTAACCAATGCCTGAGTAACCCAAACCATTCAGTGATGCGGCTACTGACTGTACTACAGAAGCAGAACCTGGCTGTTCGTTAACGGTGTTTTTGAAGTCACCTTTACACAGCGCATGTTCTTTGAAGTAACCGTAAGTACCGGATACGGAGTTACGACCAAACAATTGAATGTCTTTATCAGCCCACTCACCAGTCAGACCCAAATCACCCCATTTAGTGGTAGTTTGAGTGCCACCACATTTCATGGTGCTGGAGAAAGTTTCGTCCAACTGCAGCATAGTTAACCCTTTGATTGGGTTATCTTTATGTGCAAACACAGCTAAAGCGTCGATAGCTACTGGTACTGCTGTTGGCTTATAACCGTAATGTTTTTCGAAAGCTTCGATTTCGCCTTCTTTCATGGTACGGCTCATCGGGCCAAACTGAGAAGTACCTTCAGTCAGTGCTGGTGGTGCAGTTGCAGAACCTGCCGCCTGAATTTGAATATTAACGTTTGGATAAACACGTTTGTACTCTTCAGCCCACAGGGTCATCATGTTAGCCAGTGTATCTGAACCAACAGAAGACAGGTTACCTGAGATACCGCTTACTTTCTGATATTCAGGGATTGCTGCATCTACGCCTGCGGCCCATACATGGCTTGACAGGAAGCTGGCAGCTGCAAAACCAACTACACTAACTACTTTGTTCAGTTTCATCCACTTTCTCCAGTTGAGAATGTTCTCTAAGTTGACGCAGATAAGTATCTGCTGCCAATGTGACGACTTTAATAAAGATAGATGACAGTTATGTGACAATAAAAGTAACTGTTAGTTTTTAACAACCAGACTTTCCGGGATCAAAAAGCTGAAGCAACTGCCCTTGCCAAGCGCACTTTCAATGTTCAAGGCGCTGTCGTGATGACTCAGTGCATGCTTAACGATCGCCAGCCCCAAGCCTGAACCGCCTGTCTGTCGGGAGCGCGCTCGATCGACGCGATAAAAACGATCCGTCAGTCGCCCCAAGTGTTCCAGAGCAATACCATCGCCTTCATCTGTCACCGAAAAATACGCTTTGGTGCCATTACGACGCCATTCCACGGTAATTTTGCGGCCTGCAGGGGTGTATTTGATCGCGTTATTAACCAGATTCGTCATCGCACTGCGTAATTGATCTTCATCGCCATGCACTCTGAGTTCTTCATCAATTTTAAAGTGCAAGTCATGCCGCATGGCACCGCTCAGTGCTTTCGCTTCATGCTGCAACATCAATAACATTCTCGGCACATCGACCACACGGGTGCGATCAATATCAGTGGCAACTTCAATTCGCGATAAGGTTAAGAGCTGATCAACCAGATTATCCATACGTAAGGTTTGCTCGAGCATTACCTGCTGCATTTTTTTCCAGCGCGCCGGCGGTGGCAGATCTTCCTCCAGCATTTCCAGATAACCTTTCAAGACTGTCAGTGGCGTACGTAGTTCGTGCGAGACATTGGCGACAAAGTTTTTGCGCATGTTCTCGACACTTCTTATCCGCGTAATGTCGCGTACGACCAACATGAATTGATCGTCGGCATAAGGCATTACCCGCACTTCCAGCACTTTGTCATCATTGATTGGCGATGGCATTTCCAGCGGTTCGCTGAATTCTTTTTGCTGTAAAAAGCCAACAAAAGCAGGATAACGAATTAAATTGCTGATGTTTTGTCCGGCATCTTCCGGCCAACGAAAGCCCAGACATTGCCCGGCTAACCGATTACACCAAATGATAGAACCATCATTCCGACACACGACTGCCGCATCCGGTAATGCTTCAGCACCTTCACGGAAACGCCGGATCACACTGGCCAGCTCACGACGCCGCATACGGTGACGTTGCTGTAATCGATAGATACCATTAAAGATCAGTTCCCACGTCCCCGGCCCTTGTGGTGGGATCAAACTGCGATCGTTCCACAACCAATCTTGCAGACGTTTCTGATAGCGATAAAACCAGAAAATGTGGTAGATCAAGGCAATAATAAGGCCTAATCGCCAGTCACCCAGTAATGCGCCGGCTAACAAAAGTGGCGTATATAACACGACAATTTTTTTAGCCAGAGATATCCAGTAATTGGGTTGTTGCATACAGTCCCTTAAATGCGGGAAGAAAAACGATAACCTGCACCACGCACAGTCTGAATTAACACTTCATGCCCAGTCGTCGCCATGACCTTCCGCAGACGACGAATATGCACATCAACCGTGCGATCTTCGACGTACACATTAGTGCCCCATACGTTATTCAGTAACTGTTCACGGCTATAAACCCGTTCTGGGTGTGTCATAAAGAAATGTAACAAACGGAATTCTGTCGGCCCCATATCCAGTGGCAGATCGTTTGCGGTTACACGGTGGGACACCGGATCAAGGCGCAACCCTTGTACATCGATCACGTCTTCTGTCGCGGTTGGAACAGAGCGGCGCATGACGGCTTTGATCCGCGCGGTCAGCTCTTTTGGAGAGAACGGCTTAGTAATGTAGTCATCCGCCCCTACTTCCAGCCCGCGGACTTTATCTTCTTCTTCGCCACGCGCAGTTAGCATGACAATCGGAATATTTCGTGTCAGTTCTTCCTGTTTCATCAATTTGATGAATTGGATACCACTGCCACCAGGGATCATCCAGTCGAGCAGGATCAGCTCTGGATATGGCTCTTTCACCAACGCCACTGCTTCAGAAAAATCAGCGGCTTCCACCGCCTCAAACCCACGTTGTTCCAGCATGAAACACAACATCTCGCGGATGGGTGCTTCATCCTCAACAACCAAAACACGCTTTGACATGATAAAAACCCTTTTATGACAAGTCTGATGCCATTATCAGAAGGTTTTATGACAGTTTTATGATAGGCGCTATTCCTGTCATATCAAGGCAATACAATTCTGCTTTCGCCACCACCCATACTTTGTACTTTAATTTGCACGCCAATCCGCTCCACCAGCGTTTGCACATGTGAAATAACACCGACTTGTCGGCCTGCCGCTTGTAAAGCATCCAGACTGGCAATCGCTGTGTCCAGACTCTCTGGATCGAGTGTGCCGAAGCCTTCATCAATAAACAGTGATTCAATTCGGGTATCGTGTGATGACAAAGATGACAAACCTAACGCCAGCGCTAATGACACGAGGAAGCTTTCACCACCGGATAATGATTCGACGGCACGAATGTCATCGCCCATGTCACGATCAATCACCTGCAACGCCAGATCGGTGCCCGGTACGCGTTGTAACTGATATCGCGGTGCTAATTCGGCTAAATGTAAGTTTGCCAGCCCTAATAACTGTTCCAGAGTCAGGCTTTGTGCAAAGGTGCGGAATTTTGCACCACTGGCTGAGCCAATCAGATCGCTCAACTGCTGCCAGCGATCACTGATCTGTAATTGTGCCTGATAGGCTTGTTGCAGCTCAGCTTGTGTGACTGCGGCCTCTTCTGCCTGTATCTGCAGTCGTTTAATATCAAATAACAGCTGATCTAAATCTTGCAGATGCAGCGTCATCTCTTGCTGACGAGCAATCAGTTGATTGAGATCTAACATTGCCCACTCAGGTTGCGATTGTTGTAACGCCTCACAACGCTTGAGCTGTAATTCCAGCTGTTGTTCGCGCTCTTGCAGCCGCGTTTTGGCTTGCGTGAGTAGCTCATCTAAATGCGCCAGTTGCTCGCGCTGCAAACGCACATGCTCTATCGGCACAATTAACAACTGCCGGATCTCATATTCAGTTAAATTCAACTTTTGCTGCTGCTGCATGGTGCTGCGCAATAATGTGCGCTGCTGAGCCTGCAGTTGTTCCAGATGATGTTGCTGGCTGGCCACTTGCGATTGCAGAGCGATCCGTTGTTCCTGCCACTGTTGCAATTGTTGCTGTTGCTGCTCTGCCAATTGCCGGTTTTGTTGCAGACGCTGAAGCCATTGCTGCTCTAGAGGTTCGGCCGCTTGCCCATTCAGACATTGCTGACGCAGGGAAAGTGTTTGTTGATAATCGGCCTGAATACGTTGCAGCTCTTGCTGACGCAGTTGCAGTTGCTCCTGCAGGGTTTGCAAACGAATGTTCTGCTCAGATAAAGCAGAATAAACTTGCTGATATTGTTGTTCGATTGAATTCCAGCGCTGTTCTATTTGTTGATATTCCTGACAGCATGTTAGCCAGCCTTGTAACCAGATCTCGCCCTGTTGTAAGTTCAGATGCGGGCGCCAGTCCAATGGGGCCAGTTGTTCTTCCAGTGACAATTCACTTTGCTGTAAACGTAAAAGTAACGCGGATTGTTGTTGCTGTAACTGTTCAAACCCACTCTGTTGCATGCCGCTCTGACGGCGTAATTCCATTAACTCACGCTCATGCAATTGCGCCTGCTGGCTGATTTTTTCCTGCTGAGCCAACAGTTGTTGCTGACGTTCAAATTGCGCGCGGGCTAATTCATATTGCTGATGCAACTCACCGGCTTGCACACCTTGCTGATGCTGTAATTGCGCCAGCAAAACAGCCAATGGTAACCACTGGCTATCATCTTCCGGCCATGCAGGGAGTAACGAGGTATGGGCCTGGCGCAACGCTTGCCATTGCAACGCTTGTGTCTGTAAAGCTTCTTCCAATTGGATAAGCTGACGCTCCAGCTCTTTTCCAGCTCGTTGCGTTTGTAATTCTGCTTCCTGTAATTGTGCGGCTTCCACCTGCCCTTTTTCTAATTGCTGTTGCAGGAAAAGTTGCTGACGTTCTAACTGTTGTAACAGACTATCCGTGACCATCTCATGCTGATACGGATGATGGCTGGAACCACAAAGAGGGCATGGTTCGTTGTCAACCAGATAACCACGGTAATCCTGCAATTGGCTGCGTAATAACGCTTGCTTCAGCGTGTGATGCACCTCTTTCAATTGCGCACGTAAATCATCTAACTCCGGTTGAATAGCGTGCTGACGTAGCGTGATTTGCTGCAATGCTTGCTGTGCTAATTGCAACCGCTGAACTAATTCGGCTCGTTGTCGCTGGCTTAAGATTACCTGTTCAGCCAACCCTTTCAGATGATGACAACGTTCCGCCAGACTCTGCGCTTCCTGCCAGCGGCTGTGCAACTGTTGTAACGACTGCCACTCCTGCGGCGTACCTTCTTGCTGTAAACGCAGATTAATGGCCTGCAACGCTTCTTGCTGATGCTGAAAATGGCCCTGCACAATAATTTGTGCCTGCTCTAGTTCACGCAATTGCCGCTGAAAGATAGCAATCTGTTGGTTCTGTTGTTGCCAGCGTTGCTGTTCACCCAGAAAATCTTGCATCGCTTTTAACAATGGTTGCTGCTGTTGCGCCTGACGCTGCCAATGGCTGTTTTCTGCTAACCAAACCTGCAACTCTGATCGTTGCTGCTGGAGCTGTCGCAAGGTGTGTTGCTGCTGCTCGCGCACTTGCTGTTGCACTGCGGTGTCAGCCTGCAGCGCCAATAACTGCTGGGCTGCCTGTTCGACTTGTTGTTGTCGCTCAGATAGCGAGTTATCCAACTCACGCGCCTGCCGGATCTCACGCTGCACCACCGCATAGTCAGCTTCACCACCATCACGTTGCTGCAGCATTTGCTGATATTGCTGCTGTAATGGCTGCTCTAATTCCAGATGCTGAGTAAGCTGTTGTTGCTGGTGCTGCAAAGTTTCCGTGACTTGTTGTAATTCAATAACCGTGCGATCTAGCTGTTCATGTTCCGGCCGTGCAACTTGTGCTTTTTCCAATAATGCCAGTTGTTGACGGTGGGTTTCCTGCGCCTGCCATTCCGCCAGTACGGTTTGTAATTGCTGGCGCGATTCCTCTGTGACGCCTTGTAACTCTTGCAGGCGGAATTGCATGCCCTGCCATTCTTGCAACAAACTGAGTTGCTGAGTTAATTGCTTTTGTTGCAATGACAAATTATTAAATTGCCATAACAGATTGTCGCGATCGGCCTGACTGAACTGTGGTTGATCGCCGATCTTCTCTTCAAGTGTGGCTAATTGCTGGCGCTCCGTTTTGGCCCGTTCATACGCTGCTACAGAGAGTTGCGAATAATGTTCCGTGCCTGTCATGCGCTCCAGCAATGCTGAGCGTTCATCCATACTGGCTTTCAGAAATGCAGCAAAGTCACCTTGCGGTAAAATCACGGCACGACGGAATTGCTCCCAGTTCAGGCCAATTTTTTCCTCAATCTGACTTTGCACATCACGTTGCCCACCAGCATAGGTAACACCGCCTTCAGATAACTGGCGCAACGAACGTTCTTGTTTCTGGCATTTGCCATCCGGGCGATTACGCGCCCGACGTACCGACCAGCGCACGCAATAACGCTGACCATCGCGACCAGAAAACTCAACTTCGGCATAACCGGAGAATGCTCCACGGCTTAAGATCAGGCGCACATCGTTGGCTTTTAACCGTTCACTATCATCAACACGGCCAATTTCCGCCATGTTTTTCTTATTCGATGGAAAGCGCGCGATCTGGTCATATAACGCCAGACAAATCGCGTCCAAAATGGTGCTTTTCCCCGCACCGGTATTGCCGGTGATCGCAAACAGGCCGCTGTCGCCCAAGCGACCTTGCGTAAAATCGATATCGAATGGATGAGTTAAACTAGCGAGGTTTTCACCACGAACCGCAAGTATTTTCATAATGCCGGATGCTCCAATACGGTTTCTAACTCTTCAAAACAATTCACCAGTTCCATATCAGGGGCAGAGGCATATTGCCGCTGATAACACAGTTCAAACACTTCACGCGACGTCAACGAATCGAGTGGCACAGTGGTCATCTGATCGGCGATGCCTAAACCATGTCCGGTATATTCAGTATGAATTCGCGCCAAGCGCACTGGTTTATCGGTGAGTGCCGCTAAAACTCGCTCGCGCAGACGGGCTTCGGGTTTATCGAGCTTCACACGGACTTCCAAAAACGGCCGCTGGTTATGCGGTAAATCAGTCAATGAAAGCGCACTCAGCTCGGCCAAGACTTCATCTAATGGCGCAGCTTGGGTGGGTAGACGCAAAATATCCACCGTATGCGGTACATGGATCTTATCCGTCACCGCGATTTGATGATTGTTGACGGTTAATTCAAGCACCCGATGCGGGTAATGTTGTTCCGCCAGCGATAACGGTAACGGGGAACCGGAATAATGAACCCGTTCACTCAAGGCTTGGCTTAAATGCAAATGCCCTAACGCCACATGATCGGCACCATCAAACACGGAAAGAGGCAAAGCATGCTGGTTGCCGCCTAAGATCTTTCGTTCCGATAACTCCGACAGTTCGCCACTTTGCAGATAGGCATGCCCCAATGCCAAGATGGGTTGTTCCGCTGTACGCTGAGTATCAATATGGGCAAAAACTTGCTGGTAAACCTCTCTGACTCCAGCCACCAGACGATCATCCCCTGCAGTTTGTTCGTCACTCATGCGTAAATCGGCACTACGTAGGAATGGTACAGCAGCACACCAAGCGGCTATTTTCCCTGTTTCATCTTTCAGAGGGATCGCTAGTTTTTCGCAATTGAGTTGGCCGGCCGCATCGCGCTCAATCGCGCCAATTAAATGCAGATCAAAGGATTTGAGTAATTCATGCGGCGCATCAAGTTTTGATGGCGAATCGTGATTGCCGGCAATAATGATGACATTCAGATGCGGACGTTGCTGACGTAAGCTCGCCAGAAATTGGTAAAAAAGCTGCCAGCTCGTTGCTGATGGATTGGCGGTATCAAATACATCGCCCGCGACCAATAAACCATCGATATCGCGTTGCACTATCTCATTCATTAACCAATCAAGAAATGAACGATGCTCATAGTAACGTTCATGACCGTGCAAACGATGTCCCAGATGCCAGTCGGCGGTATGCAGTAATTTCACAGTGCTCAGCAACAGATCAGGAAGTAGTTCTCCGTAACATGATGGCTGATGCGCCCTTTTTCAAGCGTACGTTTTCAAGCGTCACGACACTCCATCCAGTATTCCTCTAATTGCCAGACCGGATGTTTATGCGCTTCTTTGATTTTAAAGCCCTGCTTTTGATAAAACTCAATCTCATCGGCATGGTCAGCACACGCCCGATGATACAACACCGGATGGTTCTGTTTGGCCAGCCCCAATAACTCCTCAGCCAACTGCTGGCGCTGACAACTTGGCTCAACATACAGCTCCAGTAACTCATCCGCTTTTAAAGCGACAAAACCCACCAGATGATTTTCATCATCGGCAACCCAAACTTCTGTGCCACACTCCAGTTGCTTACGCATCGACTCCTGCCTGTGCCACCAGGTAGCCGCTGGCAAAAACTCATCGGCATGCAATGACGCTTGCAACCAGATGGCTGTCAGTTGTGGCATATCTTGTGGTTCGCTGCGTCGAATCACCATGATCTACTCCGAATTAAATTTAACTTTAGTGTACTCAGCCCACGGAAAGAGATAGTCAAGTGGTTATCAGGTTGTGAATCAGCTCCGGTTTTTATCCGGGTAATGCCGAAGCGATCACAATGCTGTTATCCCCTTCCCACTTGAAATTGCAGCGGCGTTGGCCGCGTTCATTCACCCCAATCACATAGTTTACCTATGCTCATGGGGTTTCATTTACTTGCCGTCTACCTGCAACTTCAAGTCGTTTGGGTATAGAATGCGTTTTTCATGAAACATGACTGAGGTCGCCATGTGGTTTAAAAACCTGCAACTGTACCGCTTTACTCGTCCTTTCGAACACGATGCTGACAGCCTGGAAAAGATGCTGCAAAGCCATCTGTTTACGCCTTGCGGTAGTCAGGAGATGAGCAAATTCGGTTGGATTTCCCCATTGGGAAAACACGCAGAAGTATTGGTGCATGAAGTGCAAGGGCAGTTGCTGTTATGTGCTAAAAAGGAAGAAAAAATGCTGCCCGCTGCCGTCATCAAAGACATGCTGCAGGAAAAAATTGATGATATGGAAGCGGCACAAGGTCGGGCACTGAAGAAAAAAGAGAAAGAATCACTGAAAGAAGAGATCCTGCATACACTGTTGCCGCGTGCATTCCCGCGCTCCAGCCAGACCTTCTTGTGGATCAACGCTGCGGAAAACTATCTGGTCGTCGATGCAGGCTCATCAAAAAAAGCCGATGACGTGTTATCGCTGTTGCGTAAATGCACTGGCAGCTTGCCTGTTGTGCCGTTTGCGCTGTTAAACCCGCCAGAAATCACCATGACCGAATGGCTCAATGCCGGAGCCGCACCAGCTGGCTTCATGCTGGAAGATGAAGCCGAACTGCGTTCCGCACTGGAGCACGGTGGCATCATCCGCTGTAAAGAGCAGGATCTGGTGTGTGATGAAATCAAATCACATCTGTTAGCCGATAAAATGGTGACAAAACTGGCGCTGAACTGGTCAGACACTGTCAGTTTTGTGTTGAGTGATGACCTGTCGATCAAACGGCTGAAATTCAGTGAAGAACTGCGTGAACAAAATGAAGATGTGGTATCGGAAGATCAGGTTGCCCGCATGGATGCCGACTTTGCGTTGATGACCGGTGAACTGGCGAAATTCGTTCCCGAGCTGGTAGCTGCGCTTGGCGGAGAAAAAGCCGAATAAGCGCACTCGTTCAACTCCAAATCAGATAAAAACACTACCAATAACAGCGGTGATGAGAATATCGTCCCGCTGTTTTTACAGATATATCCTTAATACCCCTTTCCAGAGTACAATCGCGCGCCCGATGCCATCAGGTGGCATCTTACTGACCTGTGATCAGACAAGAGAGAACAACATGTTTAAACCAGAATTACTGTCTCCAGCGGGAACGCTGAAGAATATGCGTTATGCCTATGCTTACGGTGCCGATGCGGTTTATGCCGGTCAGCCCCGTTACAGTCTGCGTGTACGCAATAACGAATTTGATCATGCCAATCTGCAATTGGGGATCAACGAAGCGCATGACTTAGGTAAAAAACTGTATGTGGTCGCCAATATTCAGCCGCATAACTCGAAGTTAAAAACCTTCGTCCGCGACATGAAACCCGTGATCGACATGGGGCCGGATGCCTTAATTATGTCCGATCCGGGCCTGATCATGATGGTGCGTGAACACTTCCCAGAAATGCCGGTGCATTTATCCGTGCAAGCCAACGCCGTGAACTGGGCGACCGTGAAATTCTGGGAAAAAATGGGCTTGGAACGTGTGATCCTGTCACGTGAACTGTCGATTGAAGAAATTGAAGAGATCCGCCAGCAGTGCCCGGATATTGAGCTGGAAGTGTTTGTGCATGGCGCGCTGTGCATGGCTTATTCCGGTCGTTGCTTGCTGTCCGGTTATCTGAACAAACGCGATCCGAACCAAGGTACTTGCACCAACTCTTGTCGTTGGGAATATAACGTACATGAAGGCAAACAGGATGATGTTGGCCAGATCGTACACAAACAAGAGCCGATCCCAGTCAAAGTTGAACCAACACTGGGGATTGGTGCACCGAGCGATGCACTGGTTCTGCTGGAAGAGAAAAACCGCCCGGGTGAATTCATGACCGCGTTTGAAGATGAACACGGCACTTACATCATGAACTCGCGCGATCTGCGGGCCATTCAGCATGTGGAACGTCTGAGCAAACTGGGTGTGCATTCACTGAAAATTGAAGGCCGCACTAAATCTTTTTACTACTGCGCACGTACTGCACAAGTATACCGTCAGGCCATTGATGATGCGGCAGCCGGTAAACCATTTAACGCCAACTTGATGGGTACGCTGGAAAGTCTGGCGCACCGTGGTTACACCGAAGGTTTCCTGCGTCGTCATGTGCATTCTGATTACCAGAATTACGACTACGGCTACTCAGTTTCCGACAGTCAGCAGTTTGTTGGTGAAGTGCTGGAACGCAGTGCGAATGGCATGGCGAAAATTGCGGTTAAGAATAAATTCCTCGTGGGCAACAGTCTGGAATTGATGACACCGCAAGGCAACATCAGTTTCGAATTAGCCCACATGGAAAATAAAAAAGGTGAGCAGATTGAAGTCGCTCCCGGTGATGGCCATGTCGTGACCATTCCAGTGCCCGACAATATTGATCTGAATTACGGCATTTTATTGCGTAATCTGGATGATAAAGAGAGCACCCGCCAACCGCATGCGGTGGCTTAACAATGGCACTATTGATCACCGAGGCTTGCACAAATTGTGATATGTGCGAGCCGGAATGTCCGAATCAGGCCATTTATATGGGCGATAAGGTATATGAAATTATGCCGGATCGCTGTACCGAATGTGTGGGCTTCTATGAGGAGCCCACCTGTGTGCGGGTGTGTCCGATCAACTGCATTATCACTGATCCAGCACATCAAGAATCAGAACTTGAATTACTTAATAAATTTATATCGTTATATGAAAAAGGAGACTAAATGGAACCAGTAATGATTTATGGCAAACCAGATTGCCCTTACTGTGAAATGGCCGTGAAGTTTTGCGAAGAGCGTGACTTTGCGTTTACCTACGTGGATATTTTTGCAACCGGCATGACTGTCGCTGATCTGCAGAAAAAAGTAGGTCAGCCAGTTCGCACCGTACCACAGATTTTTGTCGGTAAAAAACACGTGGGTGGTTATACCGATTTTTATAAAGCAGTGACTGAAAACCTGCTGTAATTCAGCATTAACTACGCCCGGAGTTCAGCAGCACGGATGCTGCTGGCGACTTTTTCATCTTCCTGCCAAAAGAACATTGCCTGTTGCCTCCCCTCGCCCTATAATCGCGCCGTTTTCTAATCCCGTTCTTTAACATCCAGTGGTGAATCCATTATGCATCCCATGCTGAATATTGCTGTCCGCGCAGCCCGTAGTGCTGGTCAGGTTATTGTGAAAAATTTTGCTGACCCAAGCAAAATTGAAACCATGCAAAAGGCTATGAACGACTTTGTAACTAACGTCGATCGTGAAGCGGAAAACGTGATCATTCAGACGATCAGAAAATCTTATCCTGACCACAGCATCGTGGCAGAAGAAAGTGGTTTGAGCAGCGGTAAAGACGCTGATTACCAATGGATCATCGACCCACTGGATGGCACCACCAATTTCGTGAAAGGCATTCCGCATTTCGCTGTTTCTATTGCCTTGCGCATCAAAGGCCGCACCGAAGTCGGCGTGGTTTATGACCCAATCCGTGATGAACTGTTTACCGCTTCCCGTGGTGCTGGCGCACAGCTGAACGGTTACCGTCTGCGTTGTGGCAATGCTAAAGATCTGGACGGTTGTGTATTAGCTACTGCCTTCCCACATCGTCACCGTCACCATTACCAATCTTTCCTGACTATGTTTAACAACATCTTCCAGGAATGTGCTGATATTCGCCGCGCCGGTGCTGCCAGCCTGGATCTGGCGTATGTGGCTGCTGGCCGCATGGACGGTTACTGGGAACTGGGTCTGAAACCATGGGATCTGGCTGCTGGTGAGCTGATTGCGCGTGAAGCGGGTGCTATTGCGACCGATTTTGCCGGTGGTCATAACTACGACAACAGCGGCAACATCGTTTGTGGTAACCCACGCGTCGTTAAAGCGCTGTTGGCAAAAATCCGCGAAGAGTTACCAGAGTCACTGGCTAAATAAGCCCGACTTCTGGTCAACAAAACACTCGGATGTGCTACCGTTTCCGGTAGCACATCATGACTAAAACCCCAACCACCAGCCCCCAGAACGCCGAACCAATCCCCCACAAACTCAACCCACTGGCAGTTACCAGAAACGTCAGTAAAGCCGCTTCCCGCTGATGCTCATCATGCAAGGCTGCATGCAAACTCGCCCCTATCGTGCCAAACAACGCAATGCCTGCCACGCCCATAATCAATGCGCCCGGCAAGATGGCAAACAAGGTCACAATACTAGATCCAAAAGCACCCGCGATCAGATAACCAACGCCCGCAAACGCTGCGGCTTTATAACGCTGCGTTGAATCTTCATGTGCTTCCGCCCCCATACAAATTGCTGCCGTGATCGCCGCCAGATTAATGGCGTAACAACCAAAAGGCGCTAATAGTAAATTGATAATACCGGTCACATTCAACGAGGCTGATACAGGAGCCTGATAACCGTTCGCTCTCATCACCGCAATACCCGGTAAATTCTGCGAGGCCATGGTGACAATAAACAGCGGTAAACCAACGCCAAGCAACGTGGCGAGATCAAACGACGGCGATGTGAAAATTGGGGATACAAACGTCAGTGGCTGAGTATTAGCTTGCAACAACCCTTGTTGCCACGCCACCGCACTGCCAACCACCAAAACAAACAAGATCGCATAACGTGGATAAAACCGCTTCGCCAAGAAATAGACCAACAACATACTGATGATGAGCACGGGCTGGAGAGGCATCTGTTCAAACACTTTCATACCAAAGCGTACCAGCACGCCCGCTAACATCGCCGAGGCCAATGCGGTCGGGATCTTATGCATCAAGCGGGCAAACAGGCCGGTGACACCACACAGAGAGATCAATAATGCGGAAAACAAAAACGCACCGGTTGCCAGCGTAGGTGTTACGCCCTGTAAACTGCTGATCAGCAATGCAGCCCCCGGTGTCGACCACGCGGTTAAAATCGGCTGACGATAATAGAATGATAAAATCAGCGTGCTTAACCCAGAACCAATACACAGCGCAAACAACCATGAGCTGGTTAACTGTGCATTCGCGCCCGTCATGCTGTTGGCAGCTTGGAAAATCAACGCCACAGAACTACTGAACCCGACCAGATTCGCTACAAATCCGGCGACCGGTAAACTTAATGCAAAACGCATTACCCTCTCCTATCTTTGCTGACCGCCCAAAGAAATAAACCTGCAGTGACAAACTCAAGCGATCAGGTTAGTCTGACAACCTATCCATGTGCGTTATAACGCTCAAGCTACCACAAGCCACTTTTGTGCGCTATAACGCACAGCGATATAAATGGACTATCAATGCTAGAATTGACTCAACACATTGCGGCTACGTTGCAATTGCTACGCAAGCAGAAAAGCTGGAGTTTGGATAAAGCAGCGCAAGCTACCGGTGTGAGTAAAGCGATGCTGGGACAAATTGAACGCGGTGAATCAAGCCCGACAGTCGCGACCTTGTGGAAAATCGCGACCGGATTTCAGACGTCGTTTTCTACTTTTCTCGAACCATCCGCGGCACCACAGACGCTTTGGTTGGGCGATAGTGCTGCCGAAATAAACCATATGACAGGCGGAAATATCGCCGCCAAAGCGATCATCCCGTTTGATCCAACATTTGGCTTTGAATTATTACAAGTCACATTACCCGCCGGCATTGAATATCACTCAGCCGCACATGCCAACGGCGTAACAGAGCATGTTATTCCACTCAATGGTTCATTAGAGGTGTTAATTGAAGGTCAGTGGCAGCAATTAGCGGTGGGCGATGCAGTACGTTTTGACGCTTCGAAAGCACACGGTTATCGAAATCGCTCAAGCACCGAGGTGAAGTTTCATAATTTGATTTGTTATAGCTAAATTATCTAATTGAAAAATAAGTCTTATTGATTGCCATATCGAAAGTAAGCCACTGATCCTGCGAGATTTTGGAATGCATGGATTATCAATACTATACTGGAAAAACAGGTATGCCTTTGTAGATACACACTATAACGTGTATCAGTAAACATCCGCCTTAGATGCCGCAACATAATTATGAGATAAATCGGTGTGTGAATCAGAAAAGGGGATATTCATTGTCCAAAATACGGTTCAGTTTCATGCCCGAACGGCGCTTTTATGTATTCATCCCCGGTATCATTCTCATGATCTGCCTGACATTGACCTGGCTTCAGGTCTCTCAAATGCAAAAACAGGAAACAGCACGGATTATTACCGAATTTAAAATCCGAGCCAGTGAAGTATCTGCCGGACTTGAACGTCGTTTGTTATCTAATGCAGAAATTTTACATGGTGTTGCAGGTCTTTTTACCAGCAGTGTTTATGTCACTCGGGATGAATTTCAGCGATATATTAAACAGCTCGATCTTCATTCATATAACCCAGGAATTCAGGGAGTTGGATACATTCAAATTATTCCTGCCACGCAAAAAGAACAACATGTTGCCACCGTAAGAGCTGAAGGTTTTCCTGATTACACCATCCGCCCTCCAGGAAAACGCGATATTTATTCGTCAATCATTTTTATTGAACCACTGAATTGGCGGAATAAACGTGCTCTGGGTTACGACGTACAAACAGATCCAGTCAGAATGAAAGCAGCCAGCCGTGCCAGAGATGAAGGTGAAGCCGCTATGACGGGCAAGATCATTCTGCAACAAGAAACAGATAAGGATGTGCAAGCGGGTGTCATTATATTTTCGCCGATTTATCAAATTGGCATGGCTACATCGACGGTTGAACAGCGCAAGAAAGCCTTACGTGGCTGGGCTTATGCACCAATCCGCATAAAAGATATGTTGGAGAACTATCTGCAACTTGAATACAAAGATTTTTCCCAAAAAATTGCTATTCGTCTTTATTCTGGGGATACCGCGAATGGTTCTGATTTGATCTACGATTCCTACCCCACCCCCCCCGCAAATGCGTTTGATAATAATGACGAAACGATCATTTCATTTAGATTATTGGGCACAACCTGGACGTTATACATCAAACCATTACCCACTTATTGGTTAAGTCTGGAGACTGAAAAAAACAGCAGTATCGTGATGGGTGCCGGATTGATCTTAAGTTTTCTGTTTGCACTCGTGAGTTATGTTTTAGTGAATAGTCATTTGCGCGTGGCTAATGCGTTACAAGAAATCACTCGGGCTAATCGAAGTCTAACCGAACAGGAATCATTACTGAGAGCTATTTATGATAGCTCCAGTGTGGCAGTGATGCTAATCAGCACAAAAGGCAATATTATTTATATTAATCAAAGGGTTGTTGAACTATTTTTCATTCCAAGAGAAAAACTTATTGGCAGTGATTTTTACCAATTAATTCCTCATTCAGAACAGCTTGAAACACGTCAGGAAATTGAAAAACTGCTGGAGAAAAAGACAGATAATTTCACTGTAGAACGCCAGTATCTACGTAATAATGCTGATAATTTTTTAGCTCAGGTCACAGGCAGCCCATTTCGGGATAACGATGGCAAAATAATCGGTATTGTCATGGTAATTGAAGATATTACTGAACGCCGAAAAAATGAGACTGCAATGCGACTAGCAGGCACAGTTTTAAATGCCAGCCCAGGCGGCATTTTAGTGACTGATGCCAATAAACGTATTATCTCCGTCAACCCTGCGTTTACCCGTATCACCGGATATACCTTAGAAGACGTGATAGACAAAAACCCCCGCTTACTCTCTTCCGGCCAGCAGGATAAAGAGTTTTATCGTGTTATGTGGATGGAGATAAACCGCACCGGACGCTGGGAAGGCGAGTTAGTTAATCGTCGGAAAGATGGTCGTTTATTACCCGAGCTACTCTCGATTAGCCGGGTATTAGATAAAAACGGGAATGTAGCCAATTATGTTGGCATGTTTCTCGATATCTCTGAACGCCGCGAAGCGGAAAAACGAATTCAACATCTCGCTCATCATGATTATCTGACTGATCTGCCTAACCGCTCTTTACTTGTTGAACGGGCCACTAATGCTCTTGCCCTGGCACATCGTCATCAGCGACGCATGGCCATACTCTTTATCGATCTTGACCGATTTAAACCCATCAATGATGAATATGGTCATGATGCCGGAGATACCGTATTAAAAACCATTGCCAAGCGGCTGTTACAGATGGTCAGAGAATCTGATACGGTTTGCCGTCAGGGTGGTGATGAATTTGTGATTTTAATCCCTGAGTTTACTGATACAGAAAGTCTTGAGAAATTAGCCATCAAGCTACGCGATGAAATTCAGAAGCCTTGTACCATAAAAAATTACCAGCTCTCGGTTTCTGCCAGTATTGGGATTGCGACCTACCCGGAAAATGGTGACACCGTGGATGCCATTATCCAAAGTGCTGATACCGCCATGTATCGGGCAAAAGTAGATACCGATAGTCGTATCTGTTTCGCCCGTTATTTAAAATCGATTGATCCTATTTAGCAACTTTACTGGGCGTTAACCTCGCGCATGTTTCGCTGCCTGTTGAAATAGCTCGTCACTCGGACGAATACCGGTATACAACACAAATTGTTCCACCGCTTGGATCGCAAACACCTCGGCACCCGTGATCACTTTTTTGCCCAGTGTTCTGGCATAACGAATCAATGGGGTTTCTGCCGGTAATGCCACTACATCAAAAATGACCTGCGCGTGCTCGATGGCCGATTCAGTAAAAGCAAGAGTCTCTGCATCTGCACCGCCCGCCATCCCAATCGGAGTTACGTTGATCAGCATATCGGCTTGCACACCAGTCATATCCGGTGCCCAGTTAAAACCATACAAACCAGCTAACTGTTTACCCGCCGCTTCATTACGAGCCACGATATAACCTTTTTTAAAACCGGCATCTTTTAAGGCACATGCGACAGCTTTCGCCATACCACCACTACCACGCAACGCGAATACCAGATCAGACGATACCTGATGCTCATTAAGTAATTTGGCGATTGCGATGTAATCGGTGTTGTAAGCTTTCAGATAACCATTGGTATTAACGATAGTATTCACTGAATCAATCGCTTTAGCAGAAGGATCCAGCTCATCGACCATCGGAATACAAGCTTCTTTGAATGGCATCGAGATCGCACAACCACGCACGCCTAATGCACGAACCCCACCGATAGCAGCAGCCAGATCGGTGGTCGTAAAAGCTTTGTAGATATAATCAAGATCTAAGGCATCGTATAAGAAATTATGAAAACGAGTGCCAAAGTTACTTGGGCGCGCCGCAAGCGACATGCAAAGCGTGGTGTCTTTATTGATCTGTCGGGTCATCAGTCTAATTCCATAAAGAAAAACAGATTAAGGAAAGCAGCAGACAGAAAGTAGCAAAGTTACCAGTAACAAATCGTGACCCGAATCAAGCCATGGTGACTATCTGTTCCAGATCACGACGGGTAGACAATTTGGTATCAACCTTAATGTAAGCCGCCGCTTCTTCAAAAACGATAACCACATCGGCAACACCCGGTTGAGCTTTGAGTCGATGTTCTAGTGCAGCCCCCTCTTGTTGTGCCGAATCAGGTAACTGGATCCGCAAGCTGCTGACATACGGGGGTTCTTGCATCGTCATGCTAACCATAAACCAGACAGCCGCGATGACTGCACTCCCCAGAAAGACCATGCCTGTACCATTTAACTGCAATAACCAGCCACCCAAGCTGCCACCAATCGCCACACCGATAAACTGGCTGGTAGAATAAATGCCCATGGCGGTGCCTTTGTACCCAGCAGGTGCTTCTTTACTCACCAGTGACGGTAAAATGGCTTCCATAACGTTAAACGCAATGAAGAATAATTGGATACCCGCAAAGATGATCCATAACTGCTGCCCGGCAAAACAAAGCACCAGTTCTGCCAGAAAAATCATCACGACACATGCCACAAATACGCGTTTCATCTGCCGTTTTTTTTCTGCATAAATGACAAATGGGATCACCGCGACAAAAGAAACCAGCATGGTAATGAGATAGACTTTCCACTGCTGTTGGCGCAGAAAACCGGCATGTTCCATCGCCAACGGTAGTGCAACGAAACTGGCCATCAGTAAGATATGCAAACTCATAATACCGGTATTCAGTTTCAGCAAACGGCTATTTCCCAGCACTAAGCTGAAACTGCCCTTCACGATGCCAGACTCACGATTTAGTACATGATGAGAAGGTTGAGGAATAACGGTTAACGTGATCACGATGCCGGCAACCGCCAACAGCGCAATTCCCCAGAATAATGCAGATAAACCAAAGGCATGTGTGATGACTGGGCCTAACACCATGGCGATAGCGAAGGTAATACCAAAACTTACACCAATAAATGCCATTGCTTTAGTGCGGTTTTGTTCGCGGGTCAGATCAGAAAGCAGTGCCATCACCGCGGCAGCAATAGCACCAGAGCCTTGTAAAGCACGCCCAAGGATAATTCCCCAGATAGAATCGGTGGTGGCAGCAACGATACTGCCCAAAGCAAAGACCAGCAAACCGCCGACGATCAGTGGGCGACGCCCTACCTTGTCAGATAATAAACCGAATGGAATTTGGAAAAGCGCCTGAGCCAAACCATACACACCGATAGCTATACCAATCAGTGCTTGAGTAGCCCCTTGCAAGGCCATGCCATAAGTGGTCAAGACCGGTAAAACCATAAACATGCCGAGCATCCGCAGTGAAAATACGGCGCCCAGCCCCCAGGTCGCCCGACGTTCTTCGGCCGTCATCTGGTTATCATTCATTACCGCTTATTCCAGATATGTCAGAAATTGTGCAGGGTCTGTTGTAGTAAAATCGATCGACATCATGACACTCAACATAGTGATTGCCACGATCGAAAAAATAAACAACTTTTTCGCCCACACTCTATCATCCGTTGTTTTAAAACCAGCCTGCGCCATGGCAAGCCAACCCGCACTGATCAAGGCAGCAACAACGAAATAGCTGTAACCAGCATAACCGCTTAACGTCAGCATTAATGTCGCGACTGCAAACGCCAGAATATAACGGAAGATGTGATTTTTGGTAACAGAAATGCCGTATTTCACCGGCAACACAGGTATCGATGCTGACTGATAATCTTTAAAACGGAAGATCGCAATCGCATAAGAGTGTGGCATTTGCCATAAACTGAAAATCAGTAACAAGATCAAAGCTGCGATATCGAACTGATTACTGACGGCGCAATAACCAATTACCGGTGGTGCAGCCCCCGACAAACTACCAATCAATGTGCCGTATACCGATTTGCGTTTTAGCCAGAGACTATACAAACCAACATAAACCACAAACCCCATCACCGCGAGTAAGGCCGCTAATCGATTGGCCACAATATCAAGTAAAGCAACACCGACCAAACCTAATACAGAGGCATAAATCAGTGTCACTTTTGGTGATATTAATCCCTGCACCAATACCCGGTTTTTGGTACGTTCCATGATGCGATCAATATCTTGATCGATGTAATTGTTAAAAGCACAACCTGATGCGATCACCAGCGAAACGCCGGTGATCGTAGCCAGAAACAGGGGTAAATCCAGGCTTCCTTTCGAAGCCAGGAAAAATCCACCAATCACGGAAACTAAGTTACCAAAAATAATTCCCGGTTTAGTAACGAGCAGGTACTGCTTGATCATGTTATCCGCTCTTTATTGAACCATCATATTGGTATTGAGGTGGAACATGATCCACAACGAGCCCACCACCAAAATAGCGATGATCAGCACCGTAAACACAAACGCGATCAGGTTCCATCCACCTTCTGACGATGAATTCATGTGTAAGAAATACACCAGCTGTACCAAGATCTGCGCCAGCGCTAAACCGACAATCACATACAAGATGGTGGTATGTGATTCCCCCGGATGCATCACCATCCAGAACGGAATTACGGTCAGAATTACCGATAATATAAATCCAACAATGTACGATTTTACGCTGCCGTGGCTAGCACCACCATGATGTGTTGATGAATGGCTCATGGCATAACTCCCATCAGGTAAACAACGGTAAACACACAAATCCAGACGATATCAAGGAAATGCCAGAACAGACTCAGACACATCAGGCGAGTGCCATTTTTTGCCGTCAGACCATTTTTCACAATCTGCACCATCAGCACTGCCATCCAGATCAAACCGGACGTAACGTGCAAACCGTGCGTTCCCACCAGCGTAAAGAACGCAGATAAGAAAGCGCTACGGTCCGGACCATAACCCTCATGGATCAGATGGGCAAATTCATTCACTTCCATACCGATGAATGCCAGACCGAACAGGAAGGTGACGCCCAGCCACTTCATAACTGAGCTTTGATTTCCCTTATTCATCGCCAACATCGCCATACCATAGGTAAAGCTACTGATCAGCAGGCAGAAAGTTTCTACCAATACATAAGGCAGTTCAAAAATGTCTTTTCCACTCGGACCACCAGCAATGCTGGTCGACAAGACTGCATAAGTCGCAAAAATACTTGCGAACAAAATGCAGTCGCTCATCAAGTAGATCCAGAAACCAAACACCGCATTCGCACCTGCATCATGATGCTCATGTTCGTCTGTGTGTGCAGATTGATGATTCAATGTTTCAACCGACATGTTTCACCCCTGCCTGTTTGATATTTGCAAAATGTTCATTTTCAGTTTTTGTCACTACGTCTACCGGCACGTAATAGTCCACATCATCATTAAATGAATGCGCAATCCAGGTAATAACTACACCCAACGCGCCAACAATAGCCAGCCACCAGATGTACCAAATCAACGCAAAACCCATTACCAGACTAAACAGCCCAATCAAAACACCCGCACCGGTGTTCTTAGGCATGTGAATTTCGTGATACTTCGCTGGTTGTTTATAAGCGATGCCTTTTTCTTTCATATCCCAGAAAGCGTCCAGATCATGAACCTGTGGCACTTCCGCGAAATTATAGAATGGTGGCGGCGAAGAGGTTGCCCATTCCAGCGTACGGCCACCCCATGGGTCACCCGTCAAGTCACGGTTTTTGTTACGATCTTTGATACTAACTGCCAGTTGCAGTAACTGGGTCAGAATGCCGCAGAAAATCAGCACCGCACCGAACACCGCCACCAGTAACAAATTGTGATATGACGGATCAATGTTCTGACTCAAACGACGAGTCATCCCCATAAAGCCAAGGATGTATAAAGGAACGAACGCGAAGAAGAAACCAGTGATCCAGAACCAGAATGCGGTCTTACCCAATTTTTCATTGAGCTTGAAACCCATCGCTTTCGGGAACCAGTAGTTGAAACCAGCCAGATAACCGAACACAACCCCACCGATAATAGTGTTATGGAAGTGCGCAATCAGGAACAAGCTGTTGTGTAACACGAAGTCTGCACCTGGCACTGACAACAACACGCCGGTCATACCACCCAACGTAAAGGTGATCAGGAAGCCGATCGTCCACAAAATTGGTGTGCTGAACTCAATACGACCGCGATACATGGTAAACAACCAGTTGAAAATCTTCACCCCTGTTGGAATAGAGATAATCATGGTGGCAATACCGAAGAACGCGATGACGTTAGCACCTGCCCCCATGGTGAAGAAATGGTGCAACCAAACAATAAACGAAAGAACAGTGATTGCCACAGTTGCCCATACCAATGAGGTATAACCAAACAGGCGTTTTTTACAAAACGTGGCGACAACTTCAGAGAAAATACCAAATGCCGGTAATACCAGAATATAAACTTCCGGATGACCCCATGCCCAGATGAGGTTTACATACAGCATCTGGCTACCACCCATATCATTAGTAAAGAAATGGGTACCGATATAACGGTCTAACGTCAGCAGTGCGATAGTCACTGTCAGGATAGGGAATGCCACAATAATCAGAATATTGGAGCACAGCGCAGTCCAGGTAAATACCGGCATTTGCATCATTTTCATGCCCGGTGCACGCATTTTCAGGATCGTCACAAAGAAGTTAACGCCCGTCAGCAAGGTGCCAATCCCCGAGATCTGGAGACTCCAGATCCAGTAATCGACCCCGACGCCGGGGCTGTACTCCTTACCGGACAACGGCGGATAAGCCAGCCAGCCGGTTTGCGCGAATTCGCCGACACCCAGCGAAATATTGATCAGCGCAACACCAACGACAAACAACCAAAAACTCAGCGAGTTTAGGAATGGGAAAGCCACATCACGCGCGCCAATCTGTAACGGCACCACAATGTTCATCAACCCCACCATAAACGGCATCGCCATGAAGAAAATCATGATCACACCGTGCGCAGTAAAGATCTGGTCATAATGATGTGGCGGCAGGAAACCTTCCGACCCGGCAGATGCCATGGCGGTTTGCGCACGCATCATGATCGCATCGGCAAAACCACGCAGTAACATCACCATCGCCACGATGATATACATCATGCCGATTTTTTTATGATCAACTGACGTCAGCCACTCTTTCCACAGCCAAGTCCATTTCTTGAAATAAGTAAGAGCCGCCAGCGTCAGAATGCCACCCAAGATGATGCCAGCAACGGTCACCATAATGATGGGTTCATGATATGGAATTGCTTCCAGCGTTAATTTTCCAAACATCATTTATTCTCCAGCGCCTGAATGAGAGGGCATAGGCATGGCTTGCTCCATATCCATCGCTTGATTCATCTTCATATCCTCATTCATATGTTTTTCCATATGCGAGTCCGAACCCATAAACTTGTTAATAATGTCTTGATAGAGATTAGGCTTCACAGTCGAGAAATAAGTCACTGGGTTATTTTCTGTCGGTTTCGCCAATTGCTCATAATCTGCAAGCTGTAAGCCTTGTGGCGACTGTTTCACCTTGGCAACCCATTGTGCGAATTTCTCTGGTGATGTGGCATAGGCATTAAACTTCATGCCGGAGAAACCTTTGCCACTGAAATTGGCAGAAATGCCTTTATAAGTGCCCTCTTCGTTGGCAATTAAGTGCACTTGATTCTGCATGCCTGCCATCGCGTAGATTTGACTACCTAATTGAGGAATGAAGAAAGAGTTCATCACAGAACCTGAAGTGACTTTAAACTGCACAGGCACATTGGCAGGGAAAGAGATTTCATTGACGGTCGCAATACCTTGCTCTGGGTAAATGAACAACCATTTCCAATCCAGAGAAATCGCTTCAATCACGATAGGTTTTGCATCTGAAACCAGCGGCACGCGCGGATCTAATTTATGCGTTGTATTCCAGGTCAGAGTGCCCAGAAACACAATGATTATGCAGGGAATTGTCCAGACGACAAATTCAATTTTATTGGAATGCGACCAATTTGGCGCGTAAGTAGCATTTTTATTGGAAGCCCGATATTTCCAGGCAAACAGAAATGTCATGATAATGACCGGAATCACAACGATCAGCATCAGCCAGGTAGCTGTCAGGATCAGGGACTTTTGTTCAATCCCGATAGTGCCTTTCGGATCAAGCACCGCCATATTACAACCACTTAGCAATAATGCTGTTGCTGATGGCAATAGCCACCAAAACCTATTCTTTCTCATCTAACAACCCTCATAGATCCCCTCATTTTTTGATACTCAAATAATTCCAAGTGTGCGGGTATATAAACGATGTTGCTTCAGGTAGTAGACAAATTTTTCCATCAGCAGGATCGCATTGGCTTCTTTCATTTTGGG
>JAYSBB010000019.1:0-30944 GCA_041915645.1 Tolumonas sp. | reverse complement strand
ATAGTCACTCGCATCATTGATTAAATTTTTTCAATCTAATCAATCTACGCAAGTGCCCACACAGATTGCTTGATAGTTTGTTAAAGAGCGTGACCGTTAGGTCAGGGACGCGAATCATACGCTTTCCAGGTTGCTTGTCAAGCGTTGTTCGTCACAACCACTTAACTTGCTCTGTGTTGGCGTCTGCCGTCTCAGTGGGGCCGCATTATAGGGGCCGAAGTTTTTTAGGCAAGCGCTTTGTGGTCTTTTTCATGAAAAGCCGGTTCGTTCGCTTAATTTGCAACCAGATTGGTGATTATAGCGGTTTTTTCAATCAAAAATTGAGCCATTGCTATTACACAAGCGTACCAGTACGCTTGCTGCATTCTCTTTATATGTTTATTTATTATGGATAAAAGTCGTCAACAAGAACTGACTCGTTGGTTACGCCAGCATCGGTCTCTCGCAAAACCCTGGTCGTCTCTATGTATTTTGTCCGGTGCGCTATCAACACTGTTACTGATTGCACAAGCCTGGCTACTCGCAACGATATTGCATGGGGTTATTATTAGTCACCTTCCCCGCGAATCTTTCCTTTGGTTTTTTGCTGCACTGTTATTAATTGCGTTATTACGCGCATTACTGAATTGGGGTAAAGAGCAGTTCGCTTTTATTGGTGCGACAAAAATCCGCCAGCATTTTCGTAAACAGATCATGGCGCAGTTGCAAGCTCGAGGCCCTCTTTATATACAGCAGCAACCGGTGGGTAGTTGGTGTAGCTTATTAATAGAGCAAATTGAACACTTGCATGATTTTTATGCCCGTTACTTACCACAATCCATGTTATCTGGTTTACAGCCTCTTATTATTTTGTTGTTTGTGTTTCCAACCAACTGGGCTAGTGGGCTTATTCTTCTATTAACTGCACCACTAATTCCTGTATTTATGATCTTTACTGGTATGGGTGCGGCAGATGCAAACCGTCGCAACTTTCAGGCATTAGCTCGTTTGTCTGCACACTTTCTCGATCGCTTGCAAGGTTTAACGACATTACGTCTGTTTTATCGGACTAAAGCAGAGGGAGACAAAATCGAACAGGCATCGGAAGACTTCCGCGGCAGAACAATGGAAGTCCTGCGAATGGCGTTTTTAAGTTCTGCAGTATTGGAATTCTTTGCGTCAGTATCAATTGCGCTGGTTGCTGTTTATTTCGGTTTTTCTTATCTCGGTAATCTGAATTTTGGTTCTTACGGTGAACTAACCCTGTTCAGTGGCTTGTTTGTTTTATTGCTGGCGCCTGATTTTTATCTGCCGTTACGGGAACTGGGGGCTCATTATCATGCAAAAGCACAGGCTATTGGTGCCGCCGATTCGCTACAAACATTTCTCGATACAAAAGTGCTTAAAGCGACTGGTGGTGAGCAAGCACTTATCGATAACTCCGAATTTACTATTGAGGCTACTAATTGTTGTGTATTGGCACATGATGGAAAGGTATTAGTTGGTCCGTTGTCTTTTAATATTAAGCCCAATCAATTTGTAGCGATTGTCGGTAAAACAGGATCAGGTAAAAGCTCTCTGCTCAATGCGTTATTAGGTTTTGCTCCGTATACCGGCAGCTTAAAGATTAATGGCCAGGAATTATCGACATTGGATCTGCGCCATTACCGGCAATACATTGGCTGGTTGGCGCAAAACCCTCGATTGTTACCCGGCAGCCTGCGAGCCAACTTATTACTTGGTAATCATAATATCAGTGAAGAAATACTGCTAAATGCTGCACAACAAGCTGGCGCGATCGATATTATTCAGGAAAAAGGCTGGGACTATACTGTTTCGGAGCAAAGCTCCGGGTTATCCGTTGGCCAAGCACAGCGATTGGCTCTGGCCCGAACTTTACTGAAGCCATGCCGTTTATTATTGCTGGATGAACCAACCGCCAGTTTAGATCGTGTGAATGAGCATAAAATCCTGCAGGCATTGGCACCGTTATGGCGAAAACACACCACTTTATTGGTAACTCATCGCGTTGAGCAGCTACAGCAGGCCGATCATATTTTATTGTTGCAACAAGGTCAGTTGGTTGCAGAAGGCAGTTTCATGGAGCTGAGCCAGCAGAATGATGCTTTCCGGGCTTTATTGTTACAACCAGATATTGCCGTTACCAACATGACGGAGAATGAATATGCGTGAGTTACGTCCCTATCTGAAATTATTCTGGCAACACTCCGGCATGTTGTCGTTAGGATTACTGTTAACGCTTTGTACTTTACTTGCGGGATTAGGATTGTTGTCGCTTTCCGGCTGGTTCTTAACTGCTTGCGCAGTGGCCGGTTTAAGTGTCGCGGGGAAAGATGGTTTCAACTACATGACACCAGCTGGCGCAGTCCGTTTTTTCTCTATTATCCGGACTGCCAGCCGTTGGGGGGATCGCGTCGTCAGCCATGATGCGACATTCCGCGTACTGACCTCGCTGCGGATCCAATTCTGGAAAAAAATTGCGCCGTTATCATTACATCAGTTGCGCGCCTGGCGTCAGGGGGAATTACTCAATCGTCTGGTGGCGGATATTGATGCATTAGATAATTTGTATCTTCGTCTTGTCACACCGGTATTAGCGGCCATTTTGATCATTGGTTGCCTGGTCGGTGTCATTCTGCTGTTTGATCCACACTTAGCGCTACTACTGGGTGCGACATTACTGTTTATTGCGCTTTTTATACCCTTCTTGTTTTATCGTTTAGGAAAACAACCAGGGCAGGCACTAATTGTCAGCCAAAGTCATTTACGTGAAGCCTGTACCACCTATCTGGCTAATCAGGCAGATTTGCTGCTGTTTGCCGCCGACGAACATTACCGCCAATCAATTGAACGAGAAGAACAATCGCTACTCAATGCCCAACGTCGCATGACCAGTATTAACGGTTTTGCCAGTGCGTTGATGATGGGGCTGCTGAGTGTAGTGTTGTGCGCGATGCTGTGGTTCTCTGCTTCCGGTGTTGGCAACCAAACACAAGCCGATCCTTTAACCGCATTGATGGCCTTTTTTGCATTGGCTTCTTTTGAAGCATTACAACCTTTGGCCGGCGCTTTCCAATATTTATCATCTACACTTACCGCGGCAAGACGCCTAAACCAGATCATGGAGTCAACACCTGCAACGCACTTTGGTTTAGATGAAACTCCAGCCAGCAGCGGAACATTAAACATTCAAGGACTGACATTTACCTACCCGGATCAGCCCACCAGTGTATTGAATGAACTTTCATTACAACTAAATGCCGGTGAAAAAGTAGCGATTCTCGGGCCAACAGGCTGTGGAAAATCAACCTTATTAGGGTTATTGACGCGGGAATGGCAAGCGACACAAGGTAACATTTTGCTAGATAACCGTTCTCTGGCTGATTTCAGTGATGAAGCATTAAGAGCATCGATGTCTGTCGTCAGCCAGAGAGTGCATATATTTAGTGCCACACTGGCAGATAATTTACGCTTAGCCAAACCCTCAGCCACTGATGCCGATCTGCTGGCCGTCTTAACCAAGGTCGAGCTGGATGGTTTATTGGATGCCGCCAATCTGAAAGAGAGTTTACGCCAATGGCTGGGCGAAGGCGGTCGCGCGTTATCCGGTGGTGAACAACGTCGGTTGTCATTAGCACGGGCATTGTTACACGATGCGCCGTTGTTATTACTCGATGAAGTGACCGAAGGGTTAGATCCGGCAACAGAACAACGTATTATGCAACTCGTCATACAACACAGTATCGGTAAATCTGTGCTGATGATTACCCACCGACTGACAGGTCTGGAACAAATGGACCGGATTGCGTTGTTGGAAAATGGCCGTTTCCGAATTACGGCCCCCCACGATGAGTTGTTGCGTCAGGATCGTTATTATCAGCAATTATTTCATCATCTGAGCGATGAATAACTGATATCTATCGAATCTCTCGATCAGCCTCTCTATAATGCTATTTCTTATTAATGAGAGGCTGAATTGATGAAAAGTCTGCCGTTTGTTGCACTGATGATGACCATGTTAAGTGGATGTAGTCTGTTTCAGGTACATACCAATCTGGATAAAGAAAACTTCACTGAATACTTCAAACCTGGTTCGGTGAACGTTCTGGATAAAGCGCAGATCCTAGATGCCGATGCAATTTCGATTGGTACAGTGGAAGGTGAATCCTGCCAAAGTAAAAGCACCCAAGCGCCACCTAATATGATTGATGCACAAACAGATGCTCGCCGAAAAGTGGCCGATAAAGGCGGTAATGCCGTGGTGTTTGGCAAATGTATCAGCATGCCAGCCACCACTGAATGTGTATCAAGCATGGTTTGTTATGGCCAAGCCTATAAGGTAAAAGACAGCAAATAATGATGTCTGAGAGCCAAGCCAATACACCATTCAGCCTGTCAACTATTGGCGTGATCCGCTCCCCCTATCAGGAAAAGTTTGCCGTCCCTCGGCAACCGGGGCTGGTCACCGCCATGAATGCGCAGTTGGAATTATTACCACCATATAATGATCCGCATTGTGTACGAGGGCTCGAAGAGTTCAGTCATTTGTGGCTGATGTTCCTGTTCCATCAAAATGGTACCGATGAATGGCACCCAACTGTGCGCCCTCCTCGCTTAGGTGGTAATCAGCGCGTTGGGGTTTTCGCATCGCGCAGCCCTTTTCGCCCCAATCCGGTAGGATTATCGGTGGTAGAACTGAAAGCGATCCGGCAACAGGGAAATCGGGTATGGCTGGAATTAGGCGGGGTCGATTTAGTCAACGGCACGCCGATTGTGGACATCAAACCCTATCTGCCATTTGTTGATAATATTCCTGATGCACGAGGTGGGTTTGCACCTGATGCCCCCGTCACCATGCCGGTAAATTTTACGCCTGACGTTGAAATTCGTTGTCAGAAAATTGCGCGTACGCACCCTGGCTTTCGTGAATTTTTACAACAAGTGATTGGACAAGACCCACGCCCTGCCTACCGCAAGCAAGATAATGACGATAAAATATACGGCGTCCGATTACTGACATTTAATATCAACTGGCAAGTTCAGCACGGTGTCGCGGTTATCTGCGCCATCACCGATATCGAAGAGGGAGAAAAACCATGATGCATGCCGCATGGTATATGAGCTTTGTGTTATCGATATTATTGTTTTTATCGTCCGGATGCGATTCAGGTCATGATGCACCACCAGCAGCCAAGCCGAGCACACAAGATACGATATTGAAAGATCAGCTGAAGCCACTGGAAGATGCGAAAGAAGTGGAGCAAACACTGCAACAGGCGACCGATAAACAAGCCGAAGCAATGAAGCAGCAAACCAAATAAGAGAATGGCGCCAGATCCTCTATACACAGAAGATGGCGCCATTTTCTTTGCCTATAATTCGGCGAATTCTGGAATAGGCGGTTTACCGTGTGCTTCCAGGAAATCCAGTAACACTCGCGGACTTTGGTTCAGCACACGTTCTGCCGGAAAACCGACACTGTCTAATATTTCCAGACTTTTATCTAACTCGCCCAGACTAAACGCCACGTGCGAATCAGAACCTAGACTCACCCATCCGCCAGCATCACGCACCGCTTTCGCAATTGCCGTACAGTTTACATCACTGCCGACACGGGAATGTAAAAACGAAGAGTTGTTGATTTCCAGCGCGACATTATATTTCGCAGCAGCTTCAGCAATGGCATGGATATCAACCGGGAAACGTGGATTACCCGGGTGAGTAATGATGTGTACCAGCCCATTTTTCATCGCATTGATCATAGCGCGGGTATTGGTATCACGATCTTTCGGTGCAAAAACCTGCTCATGGAAACCAGCCAGGATAATGTCTAATTCGCCCAGCATTTTTTCATTACAATCAATATTGCCAAATTCGTCTTTGATGTTGGCCTCGATACCACGCAGGATGGCAACGCCATCAACGATGCGAGGAATCACGCGTTGATTGATAAAATGCCACGCATGCGGTGCATCCGCCATCTCCGGGCCGTGATCGGTGATCGCAAAAATACGGATGCCTTTACGTTTAGCTTCGGCAATATAATCATGAATTGTACTGTAGGCGTGCGTGCTGGCCAGGGTATGAGCGTGGGTATCGACCTGATAGCGCATAGCTTAACTTCTCCCCTTCTGTCATTGTTTTCAGCATATCATAAAAGTCATTTTTACGGCGGATCGCTATGCTTTTCTGCACATTGTTGATTTTTCCCTTGGGGTGTCATCCACCCGCCTGCTAGAATTTTGCCCCAAATTCCGAATATAACCGGCGATGATGCCGGGCTAATGCTCAATAAACGAAGGATCCAACATGCGTACCAGCCAATATTTGCTTTCCACGCTCAAAGAAACACCGAATGATGCGGAAGTGATCAGCCACCAGCTGATGCTGCGCGCCGGGATGATCCGTAAACTGGCTTCTGGCCTGTATACCTGGTTACCGACCGGTTTGCGTGTATTGCATAAAGTTGAAGCCATCGTACGTGATGAGATGAATAAAGCCGGTGCGATTGAAATCTCGATGCCTGTAGTACAACCCGCTGAATTGTGGGAAGAGTCTGGTCGTTGGGAACAATATGGCCCAGAGCTGTGCCGTCTGACTGACCGTCATAGCCGTCCGTTTGTATTAGGCCCGACTCATGAAGAAGTCGTTACCGCACTGGTACGTTACGAAGTAAACAGCTACAAACAGCTGCCACTGAACCTGTATCAGATCCAGACCAAATTCCGTGATGAAGTTCGCCCTCGCTTTGGTGTGATGCGTGGTCGTGAATTCACCATGAAAGATGCTTATTCCTTCCATCTGAACAAAGAGAGTCTGGTAGAAACCTACGGCAAAATGCATCAGGCTTACTGCAACATTTTCAGCCGCATGGGTCTGGATTTCCGCCCAGTATTGGCTGACACGGGCTCTATCGGTGGCACTGGTTCACATGAATTCCACGTGCTGGCGAACAGCGGTGAAGACGTGATCGCTTTCTCTACCGAATCAGATTACGCCGCTAACGTGGAAATGGCCGAAGCTTTAGCTCCTGCCGGTGAACGCCCAGCACCAACCGCGAGTGCGACCAAAATTGCTACGCCAAATGCACACACCATTGCGGAAGTCTCTGCTTACCTGAAAGTGGCTGAACAGCAGACCGTCAAAACACTGTTGGTTAAAGGTGAAGCCGATGAACAAGGTAAAGCAGGCGTTGTTGCGTTGGTTTTACGTGGTGATCATGAACTGAACGATATCAAAGCCGAAAAAGTGGCTGGTGTTGCAGCACCATTAACTTTCGCTAGCGAAGAAGAGATCCGTGCCGTTGCGGGTTGTGATGCCGGTTCCATTGGCCCACAAAACCTGAAATGCAAAGTGATCGTCGATCGCAGCGCAGCGCATCTGGCTGATTTTGTTTGTGGCGCCAATGAAAATGGTTTCCACATGACCGGCATGAACTGGGATCGTGATATTCAGGGTTATGAAGTCGCTGATATTCGTAATGTGGTGGAAGGTGATCCAAGCCCATGCGGTCAAGGCACCCTACTGCTGAAACGTGGTATTGAAGTGGGCCATATTTTCCAACTCGGCACCAAATACTCTGAAGCGATGAATGCCACCGTGCTGAACGAAGGCGGTAAATCGACTGTAATGGAAATGGGCTGTTACGGTATCGGTGTTACCCGTGTGGTGGCAGCGGCGATTGAACAGAACTTTGACGACCGCGGTATTATCTGGAGCGACGCGCTGGCGCCATTCCAGGCGGTGATCATTCCAATGAACATGCAAAAATCACAGCGCGTTCAGGAACTGGCTGAGCGTTTCTACGCTGAACTGCAAGCAGCCGGTGTTGAAGTATTGCTGGATGATCGTAAAGAGCGCCCAGGTGTTATGTTTGCCGATATGGAATTGATCGGTATTCCGCATGCGATCGTGATCGGTGATCGCGGTATCGACAACGGCGTGGTGGAATACAAACACCGTCGTAGCGGCGAGAAAACCGAAATTGCGATTGATGAAATTGTGGCAAAAATTAAAGCCCAATTAGCGAAATAATCATCGCTTCTTAGAAACCGGCCTAATGGCCGGTTTTTTATGTCAAAAAAATGTCTTCCCGAGATCAGCTTATTATCGTTGCTTTAGTTTCTTTCTGTTGAAACGACAGCTAAGCGTCAACCAGCAATGCCATATTTCTTACCGCTTTTCTAAAAAACCTTACACATCAATAGATTAAAAAAAGATCTAAAATAGGCATAGCTTTTGCTTTATTTAAAATAAGATTAGTTTTTAAGTGGGTAAAAGATATGGAAGGTTTATCTGTTGTAGCGACATATGATCATGCCCCGGATCTGCATTTTGCCCGCGTGAGTGGCTTTAGCCCGATCTCCAGCAGCGATAAATTAGCCTTGCTGGAAACGCTGATGACGCAAGAAAAACTCGCCGATCTGCTGCAATCTTTTGCCACCTGGACCAGCCAGCATTTGCCGGTTTGCCGCATGGCTTATATCTGGATGGAACAACGTTTTGAGATTTTGAATCTTGGCCGTGGCGCTTACAAACAACATTTCTCGCTGCTTGATCCTAAGATGCAGTTGCTGGGCCAAGTTGATTACGAATTAACCGGTAAACTGAACCCTCATCAGCATCGTCTGCTGCAGCAATTACACCAGTTATTGATTAATCCGTTACGTCTGTTTTTGAAAATGGAAGAGATGGATCAGCAATGCCGGATGGATCATTTAACCGGTGTGGGTAATCGCGCTCATTTTGATGAAGCCATGCAGTTATCGATTGAGCAGAACAATCGTCAGCCAAATGGTTTAACTCTCATGCTGGTTGATTTAGATAACTTCAAACAGATCAACGACACCCATGGTCATCCAACTGGCGACCGTGTTTTAAAAATGTTTGCTGAACTGTTAACCGATGTTGTGCGCGGTACCGACATGGTCTTCCGTTTGGGTGGCGATGAATTTGCGCTGATGTTCCAGCCGGCAGATGAATTTACCGCGTTGCGCGTGATGGTGCGTTTACAAAAACGTCTGGTACAACATCCAGAACTGAAACAACTGAATGTGGGCTGTAGTTTAGGTTATACCAATTGGACCAGCGGCATGAGCGCCAAAGATTTGTATCATCAGGCTGACGAACAACTTTATCATAATAAAAATCTGAGCCGGAATGCCTGACCCCAGAGTCAGGCATTTTGGTTCCAGTCGATTTTTAACCCGATGTCTCCTGTTGGACAGAGATAATCCTGACAGATAAATAACCCCACAACTGCGGCAATCTTGCCCTGATAACAGATGACCGGTATTGTGCTACGGAGCCAAGGCGCAACATCATATTCCTGCCATAATTTTTTCAACTCTCGCGAATGTTCTCTCCCGACCGGATGCGCCTTATGCGAACCAGGCAGTCCATATTCTAGCGTTAATTGTTCATCCGCTTCTGGCATGCGTAAACGAACTTCACTCAAGTCATCAGTCTGTAACGTCAAAACGCCATTCGCTAAATGAACGGGAATATCGATCGGTAATACTTGCGACGGAATTGCTGCTGGTATTGAGGCAACTTGATATAAACGATGCTGATATCGACGGATAACCCCTTGTTGCCAGACTAATTCGGGCATCGCATCAGCACGGGCCAATGCCACTTCTGGCCAGATTTTCTGTAATTGTGCGTGTGATGGCACCGTACCGGTTTGTTGGCGTAACCAGAAGCGCAATAACTGATTACGTCGTGCAGGTGACAAACTTTCTAAGAATCTGATTTGCAAACTGCCATCAACATGCTGACAAGCTAACAGATCTGTTTTGGCGATTTCATCAAGTAGAGTTTCTTGTTCCGCGCATAAATTTGCACTGCGCGCTGCGGTCACCGCCATTTCCGGCCAACGTTCCCGCAATAATGGGATCACCCGCTGACGCAGAAAATTGCGATCAAAGCGCTCATCATGATTGCTGTCATCTTCAATCCAGCTTAAGCGCTGACTGATCGCCCAATCCAATAATTGCTGGCGACTAAAAGACAATAGCGGGCGCACCAAACGACCATCCGCAAAATCAGCTTCCATTGGCATGGCCGCTAAGCCCCGAGGGCCGGAGCCACGCTTTAATGCCAACAGCAGTGTTTCTAACTGATCATCCTGATGATGCGCCGTAAGTAACGTGCCACCGACTGGTAAATACTGCCGAAACACCGCATAACGCGTCTGACGCGCCAAATCTTCCAAGCTTTGACGACTCTGTTTTGCAATTTCAACACGTTGTGCCGTAAACGGGATTGCCAGTGTCTGACTAGTTTGCTGGCAATGGCTTAACCACTGATCAGCCAACGGATTCAATCCATGATGGACATGCACGGCCTGCAACGAAAAACCCGTTCGTTGACGAATATAACGAGCCAATAATTCCAGCAATACGCGGGAATCCAGCCCACCACTAAACCCTACTAGTAAGGGGCCGGGTTTTAGCTGTTGATCCAAAATGGCGAATACGTCGGTTTCTAAACGATGGTGGCTCACAGGAACTCATTTCAGAACACAATCAAGATGAATACATGATAACAGATGGGCTTCGGGATCACTGCTGTGTGAGCTATCACAGATTTAACGCATCGCTTCGTTTTAATCAGATTTTTACGTCATTGTTGTCTACAGTCAGACAGTAAGACTAGGTTATTAAACCAACAACAATCAGGATAAATAATGAGTGAAATATTACGGGCACAATCTCATTCTCCCGATGCACAAACTGCGGTTACCGAACTGAAAGAGCAGTTCCGTGATAGTTCACCTGCTAGCCTGATTTTATTTTTCTGTTCTTGTACTTATGATTTGCAACAATTAGCCGAGAATTTTAATATCCAATTCCCTGATATTGAGGTCGTCGGCTGTACTTCCGCAGGCGAAATCGGACCAGAAGGTTATTTAGAACATTCACTGACAGCTATTTTATTTCCTAAAGATGAATTCGATGTTGTGACTGGTTCGCTTTATCAACTGTATGATTTCAGCGAAACCAAAGGCATTCAATTTGTACAAAATTTAGTCCCGCAATTAACCGCATTAGCGCACGACAGCAATAATCGATACTCTTTTGCCATGCAATTGATTGATGGGTTATCGAAAAAAGAAGAATTAATTAGTCATTGTTTTCAGAAAACGTTAGGACGCATTCCACTATTTGGTGGTTCTGCCGCTGATAACCTGCAATTTACTCATACCTATACATTTCATCGCGGAAAGTTTTCTGAAAATAGTTGCGTATTAATTTTGTTTAACACGAATCGTCCATTCCGTTTATTCAAAACACAGCATTTTTCCGGCACCAGAGCCCCACTAGTTATAACTGCGGCAGATGTTGTTAATCGAACAATAATAGAATTGAACGGATTACCCGCAGCCCTTGTTTATGCACAGGAAATTGGCTGCTCCGTAGAACAACTGAATGCTCGTATTTTTGCCGCGTCACCGGTTGTGATAAAAATGAATGGTAATGAGTACGTTCGTTCGATACAAAAAATGTATCCTGATGGCAGTTTACAACTCTATTGTGCTATCGATGAAGGTGTCGTGTTACGAGTTGCCAATAGCATCAACCTGACAACAGATTTAGATCAGCAATTTGAAAAACTGCAAACTGCACTTGGCGATATATCGCTGACGTTGGTGTGCGACTGTATTTTACGACGAACAGATATTGTGAATAGACACCAATTACCCGTGGTAAGCGATATTTTTATGCGTAACCAAGCGTCAGGATTTAGTAGTTTCGGTGAGCAATTCGGCGGGTTACATCTGAATCAAACCTGCACCGGAATTGCGTTTGGTCGTGGAGATACCAACTCATGATCGAACCACAGCACTCCATCACTGATTTACAAAATGAAATTGTCCGCTTAAATAAGATCATCGCCGCATTGATCAAACAGGCCGATGCGCGAAACGCCGATAAAATGACTGATTTCAGTCTGTTTCAATCACAGGTCATGTTAGAAAATGAGGTGCATAATCGCACGGAGCAGTTGGAAAATGCGTTACTGAAAAATAAGCAGATCAATGCCGAACTCATCGATATACAACGGAAAATGATAGAGGAAATTGAAGAGCGAAAGCTGGTACTGCTAGCGTTGGAACAAGAAAAATCGGAACAAAAAGAGTTAATTAAAAAACTGGAAGAAAGCGATCGGCAGCTACGGCAATCGGAAAAATTGGCGTCGATTGGCCAGTTAGCTGCCGGTATAGCTCACGAAATTAATAACCCGATGGGGTTCATCACCTCGAATCTGAGTTCGCTACAGCGCTATTTCACCCAACTATTTCAACTGATTGCGCTTTATGAAAAATCATCTGCTGACCCGGCTAATCCTGTTTGGCCGCTGCAGATCCAGTCATTAAGGGATGAAATCGATATCGATTTTTTGAAAGAGGATATTGGCCCGCTATTTCAAGACTCAATAGAAGGGGCTGTCCGCGTCAGACGGATCATCCAAGACTTACTGCATTTTTCCCGCGCTGGTGAAAATTACTGGGAGTGGGCTAATTTACAAGATGGTCTGAATAGCACCCTAAATATACTGAGTAATGAACTTAAATATAAAGCTGACGTGATCCGCGAATATGGCGATATTCCGCAAGTTCATTGCATGCCCGCGCAGCTTAATCAGGTGTTTATGAACATGCTGCTGAACGCCGTACATTCCATTGATATTCATGGCGAGATCCGCGTAAAAACTGGTGTGAGCCAAGATCAGGTTTATATCACTATTGCTGATACCGGTAGTGGAATGACGCCTGAAGTAAAAGCCAAAATTTTTGACCCGTTCTTTACCACGAAACGCTTAGGAGCCGGCACCGGTTTAGGTTTATCGGTCGCCTACGGAATTATCAAAAAACATCAGGGTCATATTGATGTGCAAAGTGAACCCGGGAAAGGCTCGGTGTTTACTGTCTGGTTACCCATTTCGCCCGTGATCGAGACTGACGATACACACTGATGTTAATGCGTCATTACCGCAGTTCGTTTACGTAATAAAAATATTAATGGCAACGCGAGTAATGTAATAAACATCATCAACCGGAAATCACGCAGATAGGCGATCAGGCTGGCCTGCTGGGTGATGGTTTTATTCAGTAAAGCAAGGCCACTTGCCGATCTCAGATCCCATAATGTCGGCAACTGATGTAACCAAATAGGGTTAAATCCGTTGGTATTTTCAGCCAGAATGGAATGAAAAACCTGCGTGTTTTGCGATAGCAAAGTGACCACGATTGAAATACCTATACTGCTACCGATATTGCGCAACAAGCTGTACATCGCAGTGCCTTCATTTCTATATTTCTGATCGAGTGTCATAAAGGTCATTGTGCTCAACGGCACAAACACGAATCCCATCCCAAAACCTTGGATAAACCCTGTTCTAAACAGATCGATGAAAGTGATATTCAGATCAAACAGCGACATTTCCCATAATGATTCGACCATCATTAATAAACCGACAACCAATAAAGTACGAAGATCAAACCGGCGCATCAGATGACCGACCAGACTCATACTCAACATGGTTCCTAGCCCACGCGGTGCCATGGCAAACCCCGTTGCTAAGACTGGGTAACCCATCAGATTTTCTAGAAAAGGGGATAACAAGGCCACAGTCGACAGCAACATGACGCCTAAGATAAAGATCAGTAATAAGCCAATACAGAAATTTCGGTCTTTGAACATGGCGGGGTGAATAAACGGCGCTTTGTGCGTAAACATATGCACAATGAACAGATAGATAAACAATACGGCACAGATGCCTTCAATGATAATTTCTGTCGAGGTAAACCAGTCTTTGGATTCACCTCGATCCAAAAACATCTGCAACGCGCCAATGGCGATAGCCAGTAAGCCAAAGCCAAGACCATCAAAGCGGATGGTTTTATTGGGTTTGGTTTCCGGCACAAACAACCAGATCCCGACCAGTGCCAGAATGCCAACCGGTAGATTGATGAAAAATACCCAACGCCAGTTGTAAAACTCCGTCAGATATCCACCCAGTGTCGGCCCCAAAATTGGGCCAACCATGACGCCGATACCCCAGATCGCCATGGCCTGACCACGTTCTTTCGGCTCATAGACATCTAACTGGATCGCTTGTGACAGTGGCACCAAACCGGCACCAAATATTCCCTGCAAAATCCGAAATGTTACGATCTCGGGTAATGACTGCGCGACTCCACACAATACCGATACACAGGTAAAACCAAGTACTTCCCAGAAAAATACTCGCTTACGCCCAAACCGGTTCACTAAAAAACCGTTTAACGGCGTACAAATGGCAGCCGCCACGATATAGGAGGTGAGCACCCACGAGATCTGATCCTGCGTTGCCGCCATGCTACCTTGCATATAAGGCAAGGCGACGTTGGCTATGGTGGTATCCAGCGTTTGCATCACCGTGGCGAGCATCACCGCAACCGTGATCAAGCCTCGGTGCGCAACACGAGCGGGTTGAACCGCGGAAGTCGGTGCGACAGACATGCTAGCCTACCTTGTTACTTACTGCTGTGCCCACGCCATACCGGGAACATGACGGCGGTGCTCGGTGTCGATATCCACGATAGCGCTCATCCCCGTCCGTAACTCCGGCTGATTAAGACCCGCGATGATGCGGATCCGCACCGGAATACGCTGAATGACCTTCACCCAATTTCCGGTAGAATTCTGTGCCGGTAACACTGAAAATTCTGCCCCTGTTGCTGGGCTGATGCTTTCAACGACTCCCTTGCCTTCCCAATCAGGATAGGTATCCACATGGATGTTAACGCTTTGGCCTAATTTCACGTGCGTAAGATCCGTTTCGTTGTAATTCGCTTCCACCCACACCGATTTATCTGAGATCAATGCTAATGCCTGAGCGCCAACCGCCAGATGCTGCCCCAGTTTTGGTAATTGGCTGACCACGCCTGAATCCGGCGCTGTAATATGAGTATGTGCCAGATCTAATTTCGCCTGCGCCACTTCGGCTAACGCCGCTTTAACCTGCGGATGTTCATCAACGGCAATAGCCGGATCGCCTGCCAGATTTTGTTTCAACTGTTCTAACTGATTGTGTAATACGACTAATTGCTGGGAAGCCACGTCAACCGCTTGTTTGGAATCATCCACCCCAGAGGCGGAAACAAAATGGCGTTCGGCTAATTCCGCCTGACGTTTATAGGCTTTTTGCGCATATGCGTAATTGGTATTTTGCAGGGCGATCTGGGATTCCACCTGCTGATATTGTGCTTTTAATGCGGAAATCGTGGTGCGGATATTCGCCAGATTAGCTTGTGCTTTTTGTAACGCAACTTGATAGGCAGCCGGATCAATTTCGAACAGTGGCTGCCCTGCTTTTACCGCTACATTTTCTTTCACGTATAACGCAACAACCTGCCCGGCCACTTCAGTACTCAGCGGGATCTTGTCACTTTTCAGGTAAGCGTTATCGGTCTCAACATACCGGCCACTGTTCAGATAAAAATAACCACCACCCAGCAATAAGACAAAACAAGGCCCGAGCATCAGCCAGCGACGTAATTTATTTAAGGAACGGGAATTTGTGCTTTCAGGCTGTTTTTCACTCATGATTGTCCTCTTTACCCAACATGGCACTATGAGTAGTGTCGATATCTTCACTCAGCAAATTGGTTTTCATCACCAACAATGCTTCGACAAATGCGGCAATTTGCGCAGCCGTTAGATCTTTAGTCATTAAGCTTTGCAGCTCCTGCACTTCAGCACGGATCTCGGTTAGCATCGGTTCTGCCGCCGGTAACAGATATAACCGAAATGCCCGGCGATCTTGCTCATCGTTGCGGCGTTCAATCAGCCCCATCTCAACCAGCTGGTCTAATTGTTTAACTAAGGTAATTGGCTGAATTTCAAGTATTTTTGCCAGATCAACCTGACGTAACCCCTGACAACGCGATAAGCGCAACAAGGTGCGGCTTTGTGCATGAGTAAGTCGAAAGGATTCCATTTGTTGGTTAAATCGTCTTCGGGTCAGTCGGGCAACTTCACCAAAGAGAAAAGCGATATCAGTACTGTTCATGCTGGTCACACAAAGATAATAGCAATACACATAATATATGTGGCTTATTATATTTAAAGCAATGTAATTTGTGTAGACGATTATGTATGTGGTTGGTTCGAGCAGATCAAAAAAGCCCCTATTCGGGGCTTTAAAAAACGAACTGTTATTTGACTAAAAACTAACTACTAACCGTTAGTTGATTTCCAGCGGGGCAAAATTTTTCACCAGTTCATCAATCGCTTTCATCTGCTGCAGGAATGGCTCCAGTTTATCCAGCGGCAAAGCACTTGGGCCGTCACAACGCGCATGATCCGGATCAGGATGCGCTTCGATAAACAGACCTGCCAGACCAACCGCCATACCGGCACGCGCCAGATCAACCACTTGTTCACGACGACCACCAGAAGCAGCGCCCAGTGGATCACGACATTGCAGCGCATGGGTAACGTCGAAAATAACCGGGCTGCCTTGGCTGGCATTCTTCATCACACCAAAACCCAGCATATCGACAACCAGATTGTCGTAACCGAAATTCACACCACGCTCACATAAAATCACGCGTTCGTTACCGCATTCAGCGAACTTCTCAACGATGTTTTTAACCTGACCTGGGCTTAGGAATTGTGGTTTTTTCACATTCACTACGTTGCCAGTTTTTGCCAGTGCTTCGACCAGATCAGTCTGACGCGCCAGAAAGGCCGGTAATTGCAGCACATCAACCACTTCACTGATCGGTTTTGCTTGCCATGTTTCATGCACATCGGTGATGAGGCTGACGCCGAAGGTTTTTTTCAACTCTTCAAAAATACGTAAACCTTCTTCCATACCAGGGCCACGATAGGAATGAACGGAAGAGCGATTGGCTTTGTCCCAGCTGGCTTTAAACACCAGAGGAATGCCCAGTTTTTCAGTCACGGTGACATAGGTTTCGCAGATCGACATCGCCAGATCGCGCGATTCCAATACGTTCATGCCACCAAACAGCACGAATGGCTGATCGTTCGCAACATTGATCCCGTTAAACTGAACGACTTTCTGTTTCATTCCTCACTCCATCAGTGCAAAGTTGTTGCGCCATGATCCAGAAAAGCCAGCTGCATTTTCAGCACAGCAGCGACCGGATCTTGCGGACATTGTTCAATAAAATATGAATAATCATTGGCCGCTAATTGCGGACATTCCAGCTGTTCATAGACTAAACCCCGATCACGAATTTCATACGGATCGTCCGGGTTCATTTTCAATAATACTTCGCTGGCCCGTAGTGCTTCCGGCAAACGACGGCTTTGGAGCATACAGGCTTTAGTGACACTCAATAAGCGCAATAAAATCTGACGTTGATCCGCTTCTTTGGTGTATTTGCTGTCCATTGTCGTCAGATCACCCAGCGTTGCCCGCAGCATTAATGAGCGCTGGGCTGCATCCCACTCTTCACCGGTAAACGGATCGATAAATACCGGTGTATCTTCAGGAAACAGCAGTAAAAAATTACCGGGGAAACAGACACCACGTACCGGTATTTCAACCGAGTTCGCCAGATGCATTAACACAATACCTAAGGTGATCGGTAAGCCACTGCGCTGGGTCAGCACATTATCCAGCAGACAATTTTCTGCGGCATAATAATGTTCCCAGTCACCCGCAAATTGCAGCTCATGATAAAACGCATGCAGTAATTGCTGACGGCGTTGTTTGATATCACATGCCGTCACATACGGACGAATAGCGGTGCGCAATAGACGTAGCTGCTGCAAACCGTCGATTAAAACCGGTTGCCCCTGCACATCTTCTGCGGCCATTAATGCCAGCATCGCAATATCTAAACCCTCAAAATCAGTATCCTGTGTAATGTTCATTTGCGTACTACCTTGCAACATCACCGAACCATTGGCCGCCAGAAACACGATCCTGACCACCTAAATCCTGTCTTGTCATGACTGCATGAAAACCGCATGCCAACAGTAATTCGCGTACTGCCTGCGCTTGTTGCCAACCATGTTCCAGCAACAACCAACCACCATCGGCCAGATATTCCGGCGCTTGATCAATCAGTTGGCGAATATCCGCCAAGCCATCTTCTTCCGCAACCAGTGCGGTGAGTGGTTCAAAACGTACATCACCCTGCGCCAGATGCGGATCAGCAGCATCAATATAGGGTGGATTAGAGACAATCAGGTGGAAATTTTGTTCGTTCAGCGCTGAAAACCAGTTACTGGCCAGAAATTTGACTGAAAAACCTAAGCGTGCCGCATTCCGCCGCGCTAATTCCAAGGCCGCGGGTTCGCGCTCTAACGCCCACATGGTTAAACCTGGACATTCCGATTTCAGCGCCAGTGCGATGGCACCCGTGCCCGTGCCCAGATCCAGCGCTTTTAAGCCTTGCCCGCGTTCTGGTAACAGGCTCAGCGCCCATTCCACCAGACATTCAGTATCCGGACGAGGAATTAACGTCGCCGGCGAAACCTGTATCGGCAACGACCAGAATTCGCGCACACCCAGAATATAAGCGACCGGTTCACCTTGTTCGCGGCGAACAGCCAGTTGCTCCAAGTGCTCAACTTGTTCCTGCGTTAGCTCCTGTTCCGGCCAGGTACGCAAAAAAGTACGGGTACAACTTAATACCGCACATAACAGACAATCCGCATCCAGTGCGGCACTGTCGCTATCGGCAAAACGCTGGATCAACTGCTGACGCAGGGACGCTATTTGCATGAATGGTTCTCTGTTCATCACTATCGATGATTATTGCTCTGATAATGCCGCTAATTGGTCGGCCTGGAATTCCTGCAACAGTGGTTGCAACAAGCAATCCAGATCGCCTTCCATCACTTCCGACAGACGGTAAAGTGTCAGGTTGATACGATGATCACTGACACGACCCTGTGGGTAGTTATAAGTACGGATACGGTCAGAACGATCACCGGTACTCAAAATACTGCGACGGGTTGAATCAGCTTCGGCACGACGTTTATCTTCTTCCTGCTGTGCCAGACGCGCCGCCAGTACTGACATCGCACGCGCTTTGTTTTTATGCTGTGAACGTTCGTCCTGACACTCAACCACTGTACCGGTTGGGATATGGGTAATACGGATCGCCGAGTCGGTTTTATTGATGTGCTGACCACCCGCCCCCGAAGCACGGAAAGTATCGATACGCAGATCAGCAGGGTTAATATCCGGGATCTCTTTTTCCGGGATCTCTGGCAACACCATCACGGTACAAGCTGAGGTATGCACACGACCTTGAGATTCAGTTTCAGGCACACGCTGCACACGATGACCGCCCGATTCAAACTTCATCACGCCGTAAACGCTCTCACCTTCCATGCGCACGATGATTTCTTTATAGCCGCCATGTTCACCATCACTGGTGCTCATAATTTCCATGCGCCAGCCACGTCGTTCAGAATATTTGGAATACATACGGAACAGATCACCGGCGAAAATCGCCGCTTCATCACCACCGGCACCAGCACGAATTTCCAGAAAACAGTTGCTGTCATCTTTCGGATCTTTTGGCAGCAATAACACCTGTAATTCGGCTTCCACGCGCTCAATCAGCTGTTTGGCATCAGCCAACTCTTCTTGTGCCATGGCTTTCATTTCAGCATCGTCGCCCGCCAGCATCTCTTCGATAGCTTGCAGATCGGCTTCTGCCTGCTGATATTGCTGGAAACCCGCAACCACTTCACCTAGTTGCGAATATTCCCGGGTCAGAGCACGGAATTTTTCCTGATCGGAAACCACATTGGGTTCACCCAGCAACGCCTGAACTTCTTCATAGCGCTCCATCAGTCCTTCCAGTTTTCTGATCACTGTTTCTTTCATAGCATTCCTGTTTGATTTGTTTTTTGATCAGCGCAATTTGCGTGATATTTAATTTTTTTCGTCGAGTCGTAAGGCCTGACTCAATAATAATAACGAGCTTTTATCTTCGGCTTCGCCCGCTTGGCGTAACGCCTCGGTTGGCGCATGAATAAGTTTGTTCGTCAGTCGTTCACTCAGCTCAGATAAGACCGCCGTAGCATCTTCGCCTTGCTCAAGTTTGCGTAATGCCTGAGCCAACTGTTCCTGGCGTATATCGTCAGCCTGTTGGCGATAGAGGCGGACATGGTTTTGCGCCGATAAACTGCGAAACCAGTTCATGAACTGTTCGCGCTCATCCTGCACGATTTGTTCAGCCTGCCGCGCCGCCTGTTCTCGATGACGCTGATTTTCTGCGACGATATTTTGCAGATCATCCACGGTATACAGGTAAGCGTCGGACAATTCACCGACTTCTTCCTCAATATCGCGTGGCACAGCAATATCAATCAGCAACATCGGCTTATTGCGCCGCTGTTTTAGCGCCCGTTCGACCAAGCCCTTACCTAAGATCGGTAACGGACTGGCGGTAGAGCTGATCACCAGATCGACATCCGGCAATACCTGCGGGATCTCATTTAACGTGATGACATCCGCCTGCCAGGCACCAGCAATCGATTGTGCGCGCAGCAAGGTGCGGTTGGCCACCGTCATTTGTGAGACTGAATGCCCATGCAAATGTTGTCCAACCAGTTCTATCGTTTCCCCAGCACCGATCAGCAAGACTTTTACTTGTGACAGATCGCCGAAAATTTGCCGCGCCAGCGTAACAGCGACATAAGCAACCGAAACACCGTAAGCACCGATTTCTGTTTCAGTACGTACGCGCTTTGCGACACCAAAGGTGCGTTGGAATAAACGATTCAACAGCCCTTTCACCGCACCTTGTTTACTGGCGGTATCCAGCGCTTGTTTCACCTGACCTAATATCTGCGGTTCACCCAAGACTAGCGAATCCAGCCCAGCGGCGACGCGCATCAGATGACGCACTGCTTCACCATCTTGCAACTGATATAACGCTGGCTGAAGTTCATCTTCCGTCAGATGCTGGAAATGTGACAGCCATAGAGCAACCTCTTCACTAGCGCCGCTATCAACGGCACAGTAAAGTTCAGTACGATTACAGGTGGAAAGAATCACCCCTTCCCTGACACCGGGGACCGATGTTAACGCCGCCAAAGCATCATCAATGCGCTCCGGCCCAAAGGCCACTCGCTCACGCAATGACAACGACGCCGTCTTATGGTTTACCCCCAGCACAAACAGATGATGCATCAGGCTGCGGACTCGTCAGCTAATTTAGGGCAGCTATTCTACGAAAAAGTGGCGATCTTTGAAAGCAAAGCACCAGCGCCGATAGCCAAAGTCATTGGTGTGGCGGCAAGGCGGCAAATGAACGCCGGCTACGACGCTGCAACTTCAAGTATGAAGGGTATATACTGTCGCATCGTTAAAGGAGGCTTTGTGAAAACATTACAACAACTATCATTGCTTTTTTGCCTGCTAATTCTGAGCGCGTGTACCTCACAACAACATCAATTAGACAATGCCAGCTGGCGTATGCAACGTCAGAAGCTGGAAAATATTACCCACTGGACCATCTCCGGTAAGCTGGCCATTATCACGCCAGAGAAAAAAGGCTCGGCACGTATTCACTGGCAACAAAATGGCGATGATTATCACCTCAATCTGACCAGCCTGCTCGGCACCCGCATTATGGAAATGAGTAAAGAAGGCGATAAAGTCGTTATTATCGATGACAAAGGCCGTGAATACCGCGGCACCGACGCCGAATATCTGGTCTATCGCTTAACCGGCTGGCAAATGCCGGTTTATAAACTGCCGTTATGGATCAAAGGTCTGCCAGGCGACACCGACTATGACATCAATGCGACCGGTCAGGTGACCAACATCAAAACGCCCAACTGGCAGATGCAATATCAAAGCTATCAGGAAGTTGATGGTTGGATGATGCCAGAGAAAATCACCTTTAAAGGTCAGCAAACCGAACTCCGTCTGGTGATCAATGATTGGGAACTGGTAACACAATGATGCAAACCAACACTATCGCATGGCCTGCACCGGCAAAGCTGAATCTGTTTTTACACATCAATGGTCGTCGAGCTGATGGTTATCATGAATTACAGACGTTATTTATCTTTCTCGATCACTGCGACTGGTTGCGCTTTCACATCAATGACAGCAATCAGGTAACCATTGAACCAGCGCTGGCTGATGTACTGCTGGAGCAAAACCTGATCTATCGGGCCGCCATGTTATTAAAGCAGCATTCTGCGGCACCACTTGGTGTGATGATTGAGCTGGATAAACGTTTACCGATGGGCGGTGGCATTGGTGGGGGCTCCTCTGATGCGGCAACTACCTTGGTCGCACTCAATCATCTCTGGCAGATTCATTTACCTATTGATGAGCTGGCCGAGCTGGGCCGTCAGTTAGGTGCCGATGTGCCCGTTTTTGTGCGTGGACACGCAGCTTTTGCCGAAGGCGTTGGTGAACAGTTACAACCGGTTGAAATAAAAGAGAAATGGTATCTGGTTTTAGTGCCACCGTGCCATGTCTCAACAGCAGCTGTTTTTCAACATCCTGATCTCAAACGGAACACACCAAAGCAGTCATGGCACGAATTAAAGCAGGCTGACTGGCATAACGACTGCGAACCTTTGGTGAAAAAGAATTACCCCGAGGTTGAAAAGGCCTTACGCTGGTTGATAGAATACGCCCCGTCAAGAATGACCGGTACTGGTGCTTGTGTGTTTGCGGAGTTTGAACACGAAGCCCATGCCAGAGAAATTTTGGCGTTGATGCCGACATGGCTACATGGTTTTGTAGCAAGAGGGGAAAACTTATCACCCCTTCACGTCGCTTTGCAACAGGTTTATGCTTGAGATGTCTGCCCCGTCAACATTTCCTGCTAGCCTTCACCCCCAACTGGACAAACCCAGAGGTTTAATCCCGTGCCTGACATGAAGCTGTTTGCCGGTAACGCCACACCGGAATTAGCGCAAAAGATTGCCGACCGCCTCTTTACTAAACTTGGCAGTGCAGCCGTAGGTCGCTTCAGCGATGGAGAGATCAGCGTACAAATCAACGAAAATGTACGTGGTAGTGATGTATTCATCATTCAATCAACCTGTGCTCCTACCAATGACAATCTGATGGAACTGATTGTTATGGTTGATGCCATGCGTCGTGCTTCCGCTGGTCGTATTACCGCGGTAATTCCTTACTTTGGCTATGCTCGTCAGGATCGTCGTGTACGTTCTTCACGTGTACCGATCACTGCAAAAGTTGTTGCTGATTTCCTGTCCAGCGTGGGTGTTGACCGCGTTCTGACAGTCGATCTGCATGCTGAGCAGATTCAGGGCTTCTTCGATGTTCCTGTTGATAACGTATTTGGTAGCCCAGTTCTGCTGGAAGATATGAAATCACGTCAGCTGGAAGATCCTGTTGTTGTTTCTCCGGATATCGGTGGCGTAGTACGTGCACGTGCTATCGCTAAACTGCTGGATGAAACTGACATCGCTATCATCGATAAACGCCGTCCACGCGCTAACGTCTCTCAGGTTATGCACCTGATCGGTGACGTAGCCAACCGTGACTGCATCATCGTTGATGACATGATCGATACCGGCGGTACGCTGTGTAAAGCTGCTGAAGCTCTGAAAGAGCGCGGCGCTAAACGTGTATTTGCGTATGCCACTCACCCAATCTTCTCTGGTCTGGCAGCGAAAAACATTGCTGAATCAGTGATTGATGAAGTGATCATTACCGATTCTATTCCGTTGAGCGATGAAATTCGCGCTCTGGGTAAAGTGAAACAGCTGACTCTGGCACCAATGCTGGCAGAAGCTATTCGCCGTATCAGCAACGAAGAATCTATCTCTGCGATGTTTGAACATTGATTCAGACTTTACAGAGTATAAAAAAAGCCTCTTCGGAGGCTTTTTTGTTTTTGGTGTTTTTTGATTAATGACGTAAGCCCGTGCCTTTCTTCACCAGCCACCAGCAAGTGGTATACAGCGCCAGAATAAACAGCGAAACCACCAGGTAAGATGTCCACATTGGTACATCAGAAATGCCAATAAAGCCGTAACGGAAGCCATTGATCATATAAATGATCGGGTTTACATGCGAGGCGGCTTGCCAGAATGGGGGTAATAATTGAATGGAATAAAATACGCCGCCCAGATACGTCAGTGGTGTCAGCACAAACGTTGGAATGATACTGATATCATCAAAACTCTTCGCAAAAATCGCATTCAACAACCCGCCCAGCGAAAATAAAATCGCCGTCAGCACTAACATGATGAATACGCTGACCGGATCATGCACATGAAACGGCACAAAAAATAACGACACCGCTGTGACAATTGCACCTACGCACAAACCACGCGCCACACCACCGGCGACAAAACCCCAGATGATCAAATAATTCGGCACCGGTGCCACCAAAAGCTCTTCGATATTGCGCTGGAACTTTGCACTGTAAAATGACGAAGAGACATTCGAGTAAGAATTGGTGATCACAGCCATCATGATCAAACCTGGCACAATAAACTGCATGTACGTCACACCATGCATATCACCAATTCGGCTACCAATTAGATTACCGAAAATGACAAAATAGAGTGTCATGGTGATCGCCGGTGGCACTAAGGTTTGAACCCAAATACGGGTAAAACGGTTAATTTCTTTACGAACCAAGCTCTGGAAGGCAATCCAGTAAACGGCGCTATTCATGCCTGACGTCCTTTTTCTACTAATGAAACAAACAACTCTTCCAGCCGGTTGGCTTTATTACGCATACTCAACACTTTGACGTTTTGATTGTTCAACTGCTCAAATACGCCATTCAGGCCATCCGTTTTCTGAATTTCCACTTCCAGACTTAATTCGCCTGCCGGATGGGATTTAAAACCCGCCAGCTGAATACCAGCTGCCGGACGATCTAAATCCAGCAAGAAGGTTTCCACCTGTAATTTACTCAGTAAATTACGCATGCTGGTGTTTTCCACTATGCGGCCTTTATCGATGATGCCGATGTTACGGCACAGCATTTCTGCTTCTTCCAGATAGTGGGTAGTCAGAATGATGGTGATACCTTCCGCATTCAATTGCTGCAGGAACTGCCACATCGAACGACGGATCTCAATATCGACCCCCGCAGTGGGTTCATCCAGGATCAGTAATCTTGGTTCATGCATCAGTGCACGGGCAATCATCAGACGGCGCTTCATACCGCCCGAGAGCGTACGCGCCTGTTTATCGCGTTTTTCCCACAGATCGAGCTGGGTCAGATATTTCTCGGCCCGTTCTTCGGCTACTTTACGTGGCACACCATAAAACCCAGCCTGTTGCACCACGATCTGTTGGACTTTCTCAAACTGGCTGAAGTTAAATTCCTGCGGCACTAAACCAATTTGCGCTTTTGCCTGTTCCAGTTGTGTATCAATGTCGTAACCAAAGACTTTGACCGATCCGGCTGACTTATTTACCAGCGAGCTGATAATACCAATGGTAGTTGATTTTCCGGCGCCATTCGGGCCAAGCAGGGCGTAAAAATCCCCTTCTTCAACCGCGAGATCGATGCCTTTCAGGGCTTCGACGCCTCCCTGATAGGTTTTGCGTAATTGCTGAATATCGAGAGCAAGCATAGTGTCAGAGTTCTTCATATTAGAGAGCGGTAATACACAAGGCAGATAACGGATTATAACCTGATCTGGATCATTCCGGCTAATAACAAAGATGGTATCAAAAGAAACCTTATTGCTTAAGGAATCCACAATTTTTGTTAGATTGATCGCATTTGCTAAACCGTTTTAGCTTGTTTAGTTGTTTTGCTAAACCGTTTTAGTAAACTAATTACAGAACAGTAAAACACTATTTGTATTCTGTAAAAGAAAATGAAATTTCGTTGAGATAAGAGCCAATAGTCACTCAGCGGATAAATGACTAGCAAAAAACAAACACACGACATGCAGCAAAACAGCATGGCGTAACGATAGTGATTAATGATGAGAGAGTGTGCGTCCCAGTCTGGTTCACCCCAAGTAAAGCAGACCGGGCAGCACGTACAACCCACGCTGTTGTGAAACAGCATCGGTTGATGAGATCACGGCTTGAGCCCCCGCTATCTCATTTAACCGGTTACATCCAAAGAGGAAAATCATGAATGTAACTTCTGTAGCAAATGAACTGATCCCACTACTGGGCGGTAAAGAGAATATCGTCAGTGCAGCCCACTGCGCAACTCGTTTGCGTTTGGTTTTGCAGGATGATAACAAAATTAATAAAAATGCCATTGAACAAGTAGATGGCGTCAAAGGTTGTTTCAGTAACGCGGGGCAAATCCAGATCATTTTTGGTACTGGTATTGTGAACAAAGTCTATGCCGCATTTACAGCAGTAGCAGGCATTAATGAATCCAGTGAAAGCGAAGTTAAGAAACTGGCGACACAGAAACTGAATATCGTACAGCGTGCTGCCCGTACTCTGTCTAACATCTTTGTTCCTATCATTCCTGCCATCGTGGCATCAGGTTTGTTGATGGGTACCTTGGGTCTGGTCCGTACTTACGGCTGGGCAAACCCGGACAGCGCGATTTTCATCATGCTGGATATGTTCAGCTCTGCGGCATTTATCATTCTGCCAGTGCTGATCGGTTTCACTGCCGCACGTGAATTTGGTGGCAACCCTTATCTGGGCGCAACACTGGGCGGGATCTTAACCCATCCGGCACTAACGAACGCCTGGACTGTCGGCACCGGTTTCAAAACCATGAGTTTCATGGGCATGGACGTTGCGATGATCGGTTATCAGGGCACAGTATTCCCTGTCTTGATCGCGGTCTGGTTCATGAGCCATCTGGAAAAACAACTGCGTCGCGTTATTCCTGATGCATTGGATATTATCCTGACTCCGTTCCTGACTGTTGTGATCACCGGTTTTGTTTCACTGCTGTTCATCGGCCCAGCGGGTCGTGGTTTAGGTCAAGGCATCACCTTTGTACTGACTACCTTGTATGAACACGCTGGCTGGTTAGCAGGTCTGTTATTCGGCGGTACTTACTCTGCCATCGTTATCACCGGTATTCATCATAGCTTCCATGCCATTGAGCTGGGTTTGCTGGCCGATAAGAGCGTGGGCGTAAACTTCCTGCTGCCAATCTGGGCTATGGCAAACGTGGCACAAGGTGGTGCATGTTTAGCAGTGTATTTCAAAACTAAAGATGCTCGTATCAAATCAATTGCTATCCCAGCTGGCGTCTCTTGTCTGTTGGGGATCACTGAAGCAGCTATCTTCGGTATTAACCTGCGCTTTGTGAAGCCATTCCTGGCAGCACTGGCGGGTGGCGCACTGGGTGGTGCGTGGGTCGTTGCCAGCAAAGTCGGTATGACTGCTGTAGGCTTGACCGGTATCCCTGGTATCGCGATTGTACAATCCAGCTCTGTTCTGAATTATTTGATTGGTATGGTTATCGCTTTCGGTGCCGCCTTCGCTATCGCCACTGTATTGCGTTACAACACGGACGCTGAATAATGTCTGAAGTTTCTTTACTGAAACAACTCGCCCGGTCGTTAATGACCGGGCAACTTATTGCAGCCAGTGACCCGTATCGTTTGCACTGGCATTTGGCACCAACAGTGGGCCTGCTGAATGATCCAAACGGTTTTATTCAAGCCCATGATCGTTACCACTTGTTTTATCAATGGAACCCCCTCGCTTGTCGCCATGGCGCTAAATGGTGGGGCCATTGGAGTTCTGTTGATTTGGTACATTGGCGTCATGAACCTGTCGCACTGCTACCAACGGAAGAGTATGAGATCAGCGGTTGTTATTCCGGCTCAGCCGTATTAAACAATGACAAAATCACGCTGCTCTACACCGGTAATGTGAAATATGCCGATGGCTCCAGAACAGCCAATCAGTGTCTGGCAGAAGAGCTGCCTGATGGTACCTACCAGAAACTAGGGCCAGTGATCCCGCTGCCAGAAGGTTATACCGGTCATGTTCGCGACCCGAAAGTGTGGCAACACGATGGCTTGTGGTACATGGTGTTAGCGGCACAAACGCCAGAAATCAAAGGTAAGGTACTGTTTTATCGCAGCAGTGACCTGCAACAGTGGCAATTGATCAGTGAAATTGCCGGCACCCATCTTAATGGCCTGAAAGAATTTGGTTATATGTGGGAATGCCCGGATCTGTTTCATCTGCATGGCCACGATGTCTTGCTCTGTTGTCCGCAAGGCTTGGCGGCAGAACAATACAGTTATTTGAATTTGTATCAATGTGGCTATTTCGTCGGTGAACTCGATTATCAGCAAGGCACCTTCCCGCATGGTGAGTTTCATGAGCTGGATCTGGGCTTTGAGTTTTATGCACCACAAACCACTGAGACTACCGATGGCCGTCGCTTGATGTTTGGCTGGTTAGGCATGCCCGATGATAATGAATTAGCGCAGCCCACATTGAAACACGGCTGGGTTGATTGCATGACCTGCCCGCGCGAGCTGTTCTTCCGTGATGGTCAGTTATATCAACAACCGGCCGAAGAATTGCAACAGCTGCGACAAGGATCAGGGACAATATGGCAAGGCAACGCCAGTGAAGCGCCGTTATTTGATGGTGTTTCTGCCGAGTTGTTGCTGAATGTTGACGGGCCATTCTCATTATCGTTACGCGATAATGCCAGCCTGAACTGGGATGGTGAATGCCTGGTGCTGACTCGCTTGAACTGGCGGACCAACGAAACAGAATCTCGGTATTGGTTTGGCAAATTACAATCGTTGCAAGTGTTACTTGATAGCTCGTCATTAGAGTTATTTATCAATAATGGCGAAGCGTGTATGACTGCGCGTTATTTCCCGGATCCAACCCAAAAAAGTTTACGCTTTGAAGGGACCGGTGCACTCTCAATTCATCACTGGTTGTTGTCGGCATGCGTGATAGAATAAAAAAGCTACCCGCTATCGGATCTGACGTGAAACAACCAAACCGTATTACTATCAGCAACATCGCAGAACTAGCGGGCGTCTCTAAGGCGACCGCCAGTCTGGTATTGAATGGTAAAGGCGATGAATATCGGGTATCGGAAGATACCCAGCAACGAATACTGGCGATTGCGGAAGAACATCGCTATCAACCCAGTTTCCATGCCCGTGCGTTACGTTCGTCACGCAGCCACACGATTGGTTTGGTGCTCCCTTTCCTAACGCAGTTCACTAACGCCAGTCTGGCTAAAGAGCTGGAATCGCTGTTTCGGAATGCAGGTATTCAGATCATCATCGCCTGTTCAGACGAAGATCCTGAGCAAGAGCGTGTGGTGGTTAATAATCTGCTACAACGTCAGGTTGATGGTTTAATTGTTATCTCAAGCAATACCAGCGATGAAGCGTATAGCAAGATCCACAGTTATGTTCCGGTCGTGCAACTCGGTCGTCAGATTGGTGACTCCAGCTTACCGCTGATCATGACGGATGCGACCACCGCTACCGCCAACTTGATTCAGGTATTGGGCACCCAATCACCGGAAGAAGTGTACTACTTTGGCGGCGAACCCAGCCTGACACCGAGCAAACAACGGCTGACCGGCTATAAACAAGGTTTGCAACAAGCACAAGTGATTGTGCGCCCAGAATGGATACGTCAGCGCAATTATCTCTCCTACTCCGGTTATGACATGATGGAAGAGGTCTGTAATGAGTTAGGGCGCCCCCCCAAAGTGTTGTTCACCGCTTCATTTTCGCTGTTGGAAGGTGTGCTGCAATATCTGAATCAAAACCCGGAAATGCAACAGGGCTTACATCTGGCCAGTTTTGATGATCACGAGTTGCTGGATTTTATCCCGCTGCATGTCGACAGCATCGCTCAGGATTACACCGCCCTCGCCTTCAATGCCTTCACCATGCTAATGGCCTTGATGGAAGACAAACCACTGACATCGCCGGTAAACCAAACGATCCCAGCCCGTATTCGCTGGCGACACCCTGAATCACGTCGTCTAAGCAAACTAATGGCGGCCGATTTCCTACGTAAATAAAAAGCCACCGGCCATTGTTACTAACAAGTGGGGTGGCTTTGATGTCTGTACTTCTGCGAAACAATTAACTAAGCAATGGTCTATTCCTGCGGGATCACTTTGCCGATAAAACGCAGATTGCGATACAGTTGGGCGTAATCGATACCGTAACCCACCACAAATTCATCTGGGATGGTAAAGCCGGTCCACTCAACCGGTACTTGGACTTCACGACGCGCCGGTTTATTCAGCAGCGTACAGATCGCCAGTGATTTGGGTTCCCGCAAACCGATGATGTCGCGGATTTTGCTTAAAGTAAAACCGCTGTCGATGATGTCTTCCACAATCAATACATCTTTGCCTTTGATCTCATCATCCAGATCTTTCAGCACTCGCACTTCTCGAGAAGTCGTCGTGCTGTTGCCGTAACTGGATGCAGTCATAAAATCAAGACTCACCGGCAGATCAATATGACGGCTCAAATCAGCCAAAAACAAACAAGAACCGCGCAATAACCCCACCAGAACCAGCTCAGAGGTTCCCTGATAATGTGCGGTGATCTGACGCCCCAGTTCAGCCACTTTGGCCTGAACATCTTCTTCCGAGATCATCACATCGATTTTGTGTTTCATCATAACGACTATCTACCTGTCTGAGTTTGGCTGCGGGTGATCCCGCATCTTAAAAAGAAAATGTGGTAATAGCGCATTATAGCCTGTTTATAGTCGGGAAATCGTCACTGTAGCAGGATCATTTATTCGTTTTGATTATTCCGAGCGAAAGCACATCTGTGTCGCCAGAACTGTTCTATAAATAATGGGTATAACAATAACAACTTATATACATATTCAGTTAGCCACAATTAACGCCAAAGCTGAATCGATTAACTAGGACGTGCCTATGTTTTCATTTTTTGGAAAAAAAGTTGCAGAAACCGCCAATAACCAACCCGTAGTGCATGTGTTACGCTCTGATGCACATAAGTTGTTACAAGATC
>JAYSBB010000018.1:0-32031 GCA_041915645.1 Tolumonas sp. | reverse complement strand
ACCCGCTAAGGTTAGAATCAGGAACACACTTTTAATGATTAACGCCATACTGATGTTCTGAACAAGAATCGAACGTGTCGCTCGTGAAAGCCGGACAAACGCGGGAATTTTATTTAAATCATCATCCATCAGTGCGACATCGGCTGTTTCAATCGCGGCATCAGTCCCCATAGCCCCCATAGCAAAACCAATATGCGCTTTGGCAAGTGCGGGGGCATCATTAATACCATCACCCACCATGCCGACTACGCCTTCCTGGCCGAATGATTCTACGGCTTGTAGTTTATCTTCCGGTAACAGATCGCCCCGAGCTTGGTCGATACCAACCTGTTGTGCAATCGCATCTGCGGTGTATTGATTATCGCCGGTCAGCATAACTGTTTTCACACCTAAGCGGTGCAATTCGCCGATAGCGGCATGGCTATTCTCTTTTACTGTATCGGCGACGGCGAACAACGCGAGTACCCTGTGTTCATCTGCCAACAACACAACCGTTTTGCCAAACCGCTCCAGTGTTTCAATCTGTATTTCATAGGTAGGTGTACAGAGATTCAGATCATGGATCAGTCGGTGATTACCTAACGCATATGTTTTACCATCAATAACGCCGCGAACACCTCGGCCAGCAAGAGCCTCGAAAGATTCTACAGCCAACACTGGCATCTGAATTTTTGCAGCCGCCGCCGAAATAGCTCGGGAAACCGGATGGTCACTTCTGCCTGACAGGCTGGCAGCTAACTTGCGACAACTGACTGCATCCATGTCCGCTAAGGTTTCAAAATCAGTTTGTACAGGTTTTCCATGAGTAATCGTCCCGGTTTTATCAAGCGCCAACCATGCTAATTTGTGTCCTTCTTCCAAATAGACACCACCTTTGATCAGGATGCCATGACGGGCTGCTGCGGCAAGTCCACTGACAATTGTTACTGGCGTTGAAATCACCAGTGCACAAGGACATGCTATGACCAGCAATACCAACGCCTTGTAGATCCATTCATGCCAGCCAGCGCCTGTAACTAATGGCGGTAATATGGCGACAAGCAACGCAACGATAAAGACAGCCGGAGTATAGATACGTGCAAAATTATCAACAAACCGCTGTGTTGGTGCCTTTTTCCCCTGCGCCTCTTCTACGGCATGAATTATTCTGGCAAGCGTTGTATTACCAGCTGCTGCTGTCACCTGATATTCAAAAGATCCGGATTCATTGATTGTTCCAGCGAAGACAGCATCACCTTCACTCTTTTCTACCGGCAGACTTTCACCGGTAATTGGTGCCTGGTTAACGCTCGAATTTCCTCGGATGATGTTGCCATCCAGGCCGATCCGCTCGCCCGGCTTAACTCGCAGTGTTCGACCAACATCCACGGCTTGCGCTTCAATTTCGCGCCAGCTGCCATCAGGTTCTAATACTGTGACGGTTTCGGGTACCAATTTCAGTAAGCCTTCAATCGCATTGCGTGCTCGGTCCAGTGATTTAGCTTCAATCAATTCGGCGATGGTAAATAACACCATCACCATAGCAGCTTCCGGCCACTGACCGATGAATAATGCACCAGTAACAGCAATACTCATCAGTGCGTTGATATTCATGTTGCCATTACGAACGGCAATCCAGCCTTTTTTGTAGGTTGAAACGCCAGATAAAGCCACCGCCAGTATACCCAGCAGTGCTGCTGACCATTCCGGGAAATCCATCCAGCTGGAAATTTCTGATAACAAAGCAAACAGGCCGGACAGAGCCAGAGGCCACCATGATTTAGCCTGTTCTTTAGCTGCTGTCAGCTTTTCGCTGTTATCCGGTAGCTCTGGGCTGAAACCCAGATAGCGAATGGCCTCCAGTACTGATTCCAGCGATTCTGGTTCATGAACTACCGTTAAGACCCGCTGCATCAGGTTGAATTCTAGGCTCTTCACCGCAGCCATATTGCCGAGTTTTTTCCGAATCAAATTTTCTTCAACCGGACAATCCATTTGCATGATCCGGATTTGTGTACGTATACCTTCTGCAACTGTTTCTGATGCGGTTAACCCAGCGAGATTGAGTGAAGCGGGGGCACAACAGCATGAGCCACACGAATCATCATGGTCATGGTCATGGTCATCAGAACATCCTGTTTCTTGCGGAACAGCAGCCACTTTATTTTTTACAAAAGAATGTGCTGGGTCAGCAGGTGTCATCGCCTTAAAATTTAGCTTTGAAGTCTGCGTAGCTTGCTTATTGTGGTGGTCGTGATTACAGCCGTGGGTCATGAGATTACTCCGTCTTTTCCGTATGATTACAATTCAACACCCTGAAGTAACTATAGGGTCAAGCTGTGATCAGAAAAAAGTCGGTGATACTAAACGGAGATTAATTTCTGGCAGGTTTTTCCTGACTGAAAGACAAATAAACCATAATGAACACCGCGGTCATTATAAAAATATCAGCCATATTGAATATGTTATAAGTCCCTGAATATGTAACATCCAATTTAATGGTTAATATCTAAGGTTGTGAGGGGTAACTGAAAGAAAGCGCAGTTCTTATAGAAATAGTGTTATCTTTCCTGATTGGAATCGAATAGGGGTGATGTCGCCAAACTAATTTTGCCCCATTATCATTTAGCCAACTTATTTTTTACAGTGAACCAGTTCATCAATTGACCCATTTTTATAATGAATATGAAACTAACGGCCTCTACTTTAAGCTATCGGGGGGTAAAAAGTAAAAATAGATTAACGGATCACAGCGGATGAAATGTTGGTTCCATTTTGTCGAAGGTGCAAAATGATTCAAACCCAAGTAGTTTTAACTCTTGTTTGACAGTTTCAATTTGATGGCCAAAGTGCGTTTCATTATGCGAATCCGACCCAAAAGTAATGATTTTCCCGCCTAAATCTTTATACAAACGCAGAATGTCTCTGGAAGGCGTTAAGTCTGGCAACTTATATCGAAAACTAGAGGTGTTGATCTCGATCCCTTTGCCATCGGCAATAACAATTTTGAGAATTTGTTCTAGTACATTCTTAATCTTATCAAATGGATACTCTTCATTATGATCATAGCGTTTAATCATATCGAGATGTCCAAGAACACTATAGTCCTTGTAGACACGAACAACTTTCAGAAGTTCTTCGTAGTAGCGTGTTTGGAACTCTTCCTGCGTTTTGCCTTGCTGAAACTCCTGCGTCCAGAACTCTAAGTCGTCGACTTGATGACAAGATAGGATCACAAAATCAAAAGGGTATTCTGCAAAATCTTTTTGGAACTCAGATATAGTATGTATCTGGATACCGAACTCAATGCCAAATTTCAGCGAAATATCATTGCAATATATTTCCTTGAGCCGCAAATATTCAGCGAGATAACTATCATAATGACAATTCATCCGTGTATCCATTTCACCCTTTAGATATTCCGAAGATCGAGGCTTTATTCCATGATCAACATGTTCAGTAAAGCAAAGCTCTTGAATACCTAAAGAAATCGCTTGTTTGATGACATCTTCCATTGGATGGACTGAATCATCACTAAAATCGGTATGAACATGGTAATCAGCGTACATTCAAATTTTCCTTTAGGACAATGCTATATATGTCAGACGGCGTTGCTTGTAATAACAGTACAATCTAGTTGGGAAAAGTATTCTTTTAATTCAGCATTATTCGGAGAGCAGATCAAATAATCCAAACCTTTAGATGCTAAAAATGGATAAGGTGCTAATGCTTCAATTTTATCGTCAGTACACAGCGCGACGATTGCACCGGCTTTCGAGGCAACATGACGCTTAAATTCTGCATCCTGATAGTAGATTGCACTAAATCCGGTTTCAGATGACCAGCCACAAACTCCCATAAAACAGAGATCAAAGCGGAATTTATTTAATGCTTCGACAGCCGTAATATCAATGGCACCACCGACGGCATAGTTTAGTTCTCCACCGATCAGTATGGTTCGAATAAGTTGTCGTTCCAGTAAGCGGGTAGCTATCGCGGGACTATTGGTCACGACCGTCAGCCCAATATCGTTAGGCAGCAAACTGGCGAGCAACATATGAGTGCTGCTGGCATCGAGGAAAAGTACGTTTTCCTTTTTAATAATGGATAAAGCCGCAACCGCCAGTGCCTGTTTCTCACTATTATTATTTGCCAACCGCTGTTCTTGTGTTCCCGTTGGAGGAACCAAAGAAAGTGCGCCGCCATGAATTCTTTTACACAGCCCCTCATTGGCAAGAAAACGCAAATCACGACGGATCGTTGCTTCGGTCGCACTAAGTTGTATCGCTAAATCTGTTGCCATCACTTTATTATGAGAGTTCAACAAATTCAGAATTAACTGATGACGTTCTTCGGGCGAAAATTTATCCATAATCATGCTTGAGTAATTGCGATTGGCGTCAGTATAAATGAACACGTCACCTGTTCATATTTGTTCATTTAGAACATAGTTACTTTGTTTGATTGAAGGGCGTTGATTATTCGCCCTTCAGAATGAATCCGTTAACATTTCTTTTGCAGATTCAAGAATTGCAAGATGGTGTGCATCACTGCATCTTCATCATTAGAACGCGTAATGAAATTCGCCGCAGCTTTGGTTTCTTCGAACGCATTGCGCATCGCGAAACTAAAATGAGCGCGTTCCATTAGCTCGATGTCATTGAAACCATCACCAAACACCATCGTTTCAGCTTCGCTTGCGCCAAGGATCGATTGCAATCTTTCGACGGTGGTTCCTTTATGAACACCCGCGTTAGCAATATCGATCCACGCCGCTTCAGAAACGACGATATAAGCGTGATCATCAAATGCTGATAGCTGTGGACGGATTATCGGGCACTGTTTATTTTCATCATAAACCGTAATTTTAACAAAGTCGGACTCGATATCTTTGTAGTCATCGACCAGCTCCACCTGCGCATATGAACGTCTCACCAGTGCTCGTAAATGCTCTGGGGTATCGCGTCGGATTGCTGCAAATTCAGGGGTGCAGGCAATCACAATATGAGAACCTTCAATCGCTTCTAATTGACCGATGATATCAAGCCCCAGTGTGTTATTGAGGAGCGACTGATAGATATACTCCCCCTGGTGCTTAATGCGTGTTGCACTGTCACCTAAGATCCAAAAATCCTTGCTCTGTTCACCAAACAACTCTTCAACGCGTTCAACTTGTTTGCCGGTACAAGGCGCAAATTTCACACCATGTTCGCGCATCATCGACACAACATCCTGAAAAAGCTCACGATTGTAATCGCCACGGCTGTTCAGAAATGTGCCATCCATATCGGTAATAATTAATTTGATCACTTTGCTTTCCTGATTATGAAACCGATTTCATAATCAGTATGAACGTAAATGAACCACCTCGTCAACACTCGAAAGGAAATAATAATCATATTGGTTCATTAATGTTCATATGTGTATACTTTTATGTATACTCATCCAAAGCGTCTTCGTCGATAGCTGATAAAAACCCGAAAGCATGTAGGTAATTGCAGAAAGAGGATTGCATGATGGTAACGATGCAGGATGTTGCGAATTATGTCGGCGTGTCTAAAGCCAGTGTATCAAGGGTCGTCAATGGCCTACCGGTTTCCTATGAAATTCAAACGAAAATCTCAGAAGCGATACACATATTAGGTTATCACCCAAACCTGCTCGCACGGGCGCTGACAACCAAAAGAAATAGCGTGATTGGCGTCATTGTTTCTGAACGTTTGACGGGGAATTGTGTGAGCACAGAAATCCTTTCTCAGTTATTAGAAAAGATGTGCGATTTGAAAAAAACCCTGCTTGTAGTACGCGATAACGGCGATGCTGATTCCCTGTCGGCGGGGTTAAACTCATTGGTTGAACAACATTGTGAGGGCATCATTTATTTATCTGTAAGGGAAAAAGAGAAATTTGCACACTCAACATTGATGAATGAACTGACAGAGATAAATGATATCCCAACGGTTGTTATTGAGAGCTATCAAGTAAAACCAACGCTCTTTCCTCAATACACAGATAAACAACCGCTTTTAATCACAAATGTCTATTCTGCTGATAATCAAATCAGGCATCAATATTTGCCGCTCAATGAAAGCGTTAACCAAACCATTTCATATTTTAACAATCAATAAAGTCGGTGATATGTGAACGAATTTAAAAAATGCAAATGTACACCAGTTATAGGATTAGATGAAAAATGACTAAAGAAATAAGCAACACCCCCGCAAGCCGATTATCAACACGTATCGCCTTTCTGGTAGCGGGATTTGGTATCGCATGTTGGGCACCGTTAGTGCCGTTGGTTAAAATAAGGTTGGCAATCGACGACGGTCATCTCGGTCTTTTGTTGCTATGTCTGGGGATCGGTTCGCTGTTCGCCATGATGACAACCGGTATGCTAGCCTCTCGATTTGGTGCAAAACCAATTATTTTAACCGGAGGTATTGGGCTTTCTTTGTGTCTCCCCTTACTAACAATGATAAACACCCCGCCTAGTTTAGCGATTACCTTGTTCTTTTTTGGCGCCTCGCTTGGTCTCTTAGATGTTGCCATGAACATACATGCAGTTGAGGTTGAAAAAGATTCATCCAAACCGCTCATGTCAGGTTTTCATGGGTTATTTAGTGTAGGCGGCTTTATTGGTGCTGCTTTAATGACTGCATTACTTTCCATCGGGCTAGATGCCAAAACGAGCGCTTTAGGATGCTCAATGTTTATGTTTGGTTGTATGGTCTGCGCATGGAATGGTTTTCTAAGTTCAAGAACATCGCAACAATCAGCACCTTTAATCATTATACCCAAGGGCTTAGTTCTAACGCTTGCATTATTGGCTAGCGCCATGTTCTTGGTTGAAGGTGCGGTTTTAGACTGGGGTGCACTCTTGATTACAAGCACGGGTAAAGTAGGTCATACCCAAGGCGGTGTTGCATACATGTTATTTGCTATCACCATGACAATTGGAAGATTAACCGGAGATGCGATCGTCAGTAAATTTGGTGATCTCAATGTGTTATTAGGCGGAGGCGTTATTGCAGTTGTTGGATTTGTAATATTACTTGTTTCTCCTTTACCAGCATTCTCTTTAATTGGATTCCTGTTTATTGGTATTGGCGCGTCAAATATCGTTCCGGTATTATTTCGCCGATGCGGTACTCAAAAAGACATGCAACCACCATTAGCCGTTGCAGCGATAAGTACTTTCGGATATGCAGGTGTACTCATCGGTCCCGCAGCCATAGGTTTTCTCGCACAAATTTTCGATTTATCAATAGCGTTTTGGCTACTCGCTGGATTAGTGGTTCTCGTAACCCTAAATGCAAAAAAAGTAACGATTCTTCCGTAATGAGTCAATCAAACCATACAGAAGCCATCCAATTTCATTATTGAAGATGGCTTTTTTAGATTGAAACCAAATTAATTCGCAGACAACTGAAAGCGTTTAAATGACTTTTTCTCATCTAATCATGCCAAATCAGAAGAGTACCTCTAAATTACTTTTGTCCAGAAACGTGTTACGGTAAGTATAGATTTTCTTCTACCATAAGAATGTCTATCTCCGGCAGTAGTTGCCGGAGAGATTTAAAGCCAATCTATAACGTTGTCGAACCGCGAATAATCAATTCACCATTAAACAGATATTGTGCTGGCGGATGATCCGGTTTATCCAGTTTATCTAACAGACAAGTCACTGCTTTCCGCCCCATTTCCGACGTTGGTTGCGAAACTGAAGTGATGCCTTTACCGGCCAAGGCAGCCCATTCCAGATTATCAAAGCTTAAGAATCCGATATCGGAACCCCAGTTCAGCCCCAGACGACTGAGTGCCTGGGCTACTTGTAAGGTCAACACTCCATTGGCCGCGATCACCGCTTTACGCATACCACGGTGATTGGCGCAGAACTCCGCAATCAGGCGGTCAATTTCATCGGGTGCCGGCAACACCACCTCATGGCTTTCCCCTTTGATATGCGGATGCTGTTCCAGCATTTGGTGGAAAGTCTGCAGGCGCTCCTGCCGTGCGCTGATATAACGAACCGGTTCTGTCAGGAATAACAACGCTTCAAAGCCTTGTTCAATCAGGTGATTGGTGGCCAATTGAGCGGCTTGCGGATTATCCAGCCCTACCATGTCACAGGGGAAATCATCAATTTTACGGTCGAGTAAAACAAAAGGCAGCGTGGTCGCTTTCAGCGCCTGCAGAAAATGAGTGTTGATACCTGCAGAATTGATGATCAGGCCATCCACCCGATAACCATTCAGCAGATTCAGGAATTCACATTCCAACTCAATACTGTTGCGGGCATTACAAACCACGGTCATGAAGCCCTGTTTGATCGACTCAGCTTCAACGCCTTTTAAAACCTCGACCGAAAATGGGTTACTGATATCGGCAATGATTAAGCCGATCAGCCGGGTACGGCCATACTTCAGGCTACGCGCCATCTGGTTTGGACGGTATTCCAGTTCTTGTATGGCGCTTTCAATTCGCTGGCGCAAATCATCGGATAAAAGATGAAATTCGCCGTTCAAATAACGCGAAATACTGGTTTTTCCCGCCTGTGCTTTAGCAGCAACATCCCGAATGGTGGCATAAGAACGTTTACGGTTGGTTGGTTCGCTCACTCAAGGCTCCCGGTCTTAACATCAACGATGTCAGCATCGGGCTATATTACCTGAAAAATCCATAACATAACGAGTCGCACGTTGCGCCAGCCGCCAAAACGCCAGCGCATAGAGCAGTGCTGCCAGATCCACCCAGAGAAATGCTGTTTTTAACGTGATAAACCCGGCAAACAGCTGACTATAGTTAACCCATAAATCCACCAGTGGAATCAAAAATGTGACACCCGCGCAGACATAGAGCAGCTCACTTCGCCCCTGTGCAATCGGGCGAATAAAGCAGTAAAGCATCGTTATGGCCCACACGATAAAAAAGGCTTTTGTCTGTAACGTGGCGATATTCGGGTGCTCGGCCATCACTGCGGAAAAGACAAATAATGCTGAGATAGCAATACAACAACCAATGCAAAAACCGTTGGTCAGTTTCGCCATTACGATACCTTGTCGCTGAATTTTAACTTGCCGGTTTTTCAGCTGAGCGTTGATCCAAAGCTGGTTGCCGGAATAAAACAGAAAACAACTGCCAATGCCCAACACGGCATACAGCAGGCGGATAGCTATGCCGCCATAATCACCAAAATGCAGGGAATAAAGCCCCATCATCATACCGTGGTTTAATGATTCGTTATCACCCGTTTGATCTTGCAATAACTGACCGCTAGTTGCATTCAGTACAACCAGTTTACTTTGGCTTAGTTGTTTTTCCTGCTGCGCGACAATCTCAACTTGCGCCGAACTATCACCATAATTTTTGTAATGCAGCCATTTGGGTGTGAATTCTGTGGCATTAGGCAACTTCCGCAATAAAAGATCGGCAGGAAGTGGCGCTTGCACTACACCCGTTCGCTGCACACTACTCATCGGCATGAATGTTTGCCCGGTTGCAGTATAAAGTTGCTGATCAAAAATGGCGCTATTAAACAGACCATACAACAGCGCTGATAATCCCCAGATTGCACCGGTCCAGGCGAATATCAGATGAAAAGGCAGACTGATCACACCAATTAAATTATGCAGATCAAGCCAATGCCTGCGCTCGCCTTGTTGCTTGCGTAATAACCAGAAATCTTTCGTCAATCGCGGTAAATGAATAACAATACCCGTCACCAGTGCCAAGGCGTAAAGCAGACTGATCACACCTAAAAATGTCCGGCCTGTCATACCGGGAATGGCCAGAGAAAAATGCACTTGATTGATTAAATGCGCCAGCTCACTCACGTCTTGCTGGTCATTCAACCCTGACTGCAATTCTGATTGCGTCACCACCTGCGACCCATCTTTACCCGCTTCCATCCACATAAAACGTAATTGAGCTTCATGTTCACCCGGCAAGATCATCCAAAACTCATCACTGGCTTGCGGATGTAACGCGATAAAACGATCCAGCCATAGCTGATATTCGGCTGGTGTTGCAGTTGTCTGTACACGTAATTCCGATTGCTGCCATTGTGTGACTTCGCCTCGAAACAAGGTGAGCACACCGGCATAAAAAGCCACAAACAGCACCATGCCAGCAATCAAACCAACCCAAGTGTGTAAACGACGAAAAACAGAGATATCAGCAGATGGCATCGCCATAATTAACTAACCCAAACGAAGTGCTTTAAAGCGAGGAAAAAAGGAATCGCGATCACATTGGCTGAAGCAAGTTTGCGCCAGATTTGCTGCGGAGACTGCGCCAGCGACCAGCCAATGACGCCAATCCACAATGGGAAAAACAGCAACAACGCCGGCACCCAAAGTGATTGCCAGTTCCCCGGTGGAATATAGGCCAACAATCCACACAACACTGCGGAGAGTGGAAACCCCAGCACTGCGCCTGATAATAAGCGAGACCACATCAGCGCAGCTCCGGCTTATGCATTATGTGTGTAAACAAAAACGGAATCACAATAGCCGCCAGCATGAGCATGGCGGTCAGAGAAAAAACACCGGCCCAAAAACCAAAACGGAAAATACAAACCAGTAACGCCAGACCAAACGCCATACGGGCAGTTGATTTGGCTGCCTGTCTTTGAAGTGGCCACGTCAATAACTTGTGCTTCAAGGCATAAAGACAAGTGACAACAATGGCAGTACAAACCAAACTGAATATCACCATGGTTACTCTCCTATTGGTTCACTGACAAAGGCAATCTTGCTCACCCCAGAGCGGGAAGAGAGCGCCATGATGTCGGCCACCTTGCCGTAATCGAGATTGCGATCAGCGTGAATATGCAACTCGGGAACAGGTTGCTGCTTGGCGGCATTCTGCAGGCGTAGTTCCAACACTTCCCGACTAATTGCCTCGCCACTCCAGAACAATTCGCCGCTGGCTTTCAATGCCAGTTTAATATCATTATTTTTGATATCTTCCGGTGAGCTGCTCGCTTGCGGTAAATCGACCTTTACGGCATTACTGAGCAAAGGGGCAGTGATCATAAGTACGATCAGCAGCACTAACATGACGTCGATCAATGGGATCATGTTGATTTCGCTTTGTGGCTGCCCACCGCCATCATCAGATAATTTGCCAAACGCCATTACGCTTCTCCTGCCTGTAATTCAGTCACGGCAGCGCGGGATTTTTTAGCTTGTGGCTGCACCGCAGCTTTCGCGTGCCCCGTGGTCAGCAAAGCAAATACGTCGTGGGCAAATCCATCAAGTTCCGCCAGATAAACCCGGTTTACGCGCACAAACGCGTTGTAAGCCAGCACCGCCGGTAAAGCAACCGCCAGACCAAATGCGGTCATGATCAATGCTTCCCCTACAGGGCCAGCGACTTTATCTAAGGTGCTCTGACCGGAAACGCTGATCCCCAGCAAGGCGTTATAAATGCCCCACACCGTGCCAAACAAACCAACGAATGGCGCAGCGGAACCCACGGAGGCTAACAAGGTTAATCCAGCCTCCAAACGCAACGTGCTACGGGTTACTGAACGGCGCAGCGCTCGTAATACAAACTCCTCTCGCGAGCCCATTTCAACCAAACCCGGCTCCGGGTTTTGTAGCTGACGCGCAGCTTGCAAGCCACTGATCATCAGTTCCGCACAAGGCTCCGGCTTAACTTGTTTCAACACCTGTTCTTCGACCTGTTTCAGGTTGCGGCAACGCCAAAAAGCATCAACAAAGGCTTTGGTATTCCGGCGCAAAGTCCAACTCTGATAAACCTTTAAAACAATCCAATACCAAGTTGCAATAGACATAAGAAGCAGCAAAACAACCGGAATTAAACCCATTCCTGTCGTTTGGGTTAATACATGGGCTAACCCCATTTGTGTTACTTCTTGCTGTGTTTCCATCTTTTATCAGCTCCTTAATTTGAACGAAACGGGCACAATAACCCAGCCTTCGATGGATTGGTCGCCCCGTTTTGCCGGCACAAAACGCCAGCTTTTTACGGCATTTAATGCCGCATCATCCAAACGGGAAAAACCACTACTTTTAAACAGTTGCACATCTAATGCGTTACCATCTACAGAAACATGAACTTTAAGTTTTACTGTTCCTTCTTCTTCCAGCATCCGGGAACGCCGCGGATAAACCGGTGCCGGATTCGACAAATAAGCAGCATTAAACTTTGGCGCTTCAACCGGCGCCGGCGCGATTTCCGCTTTAGCCGGGGCAGGCTTTATTTGTTGCTCCGGCGCAGAAACTGCCGGTTCTGCTTTTGGTTTGATCTGTGGTTGCACCTGCTTTACCACCGGCTTCGGTTTTTTAAGTGGCTTCGGTTTTTTAAGTGGCTTCGGTTTCACTTTCACCTGCGATGGCTTTTTCACTTCTGGTGGCGGTAACGGTAGTGGTTCGGGTTCCACCACCGGTTGCGGTTCAATAACAGGATCAGGTTTTGGTTCTTCTACTTCTGTCACCCAACGCACTGTTAATGGTGACGCTGTTGTCATTTCCGGCTTAATTGCCGCTGATTGATAATTCAGCATGCCCGCCAGCACGAGCACATGCAGCAGAACAACCCCACCCAATAACGGCAAGCCAGAGCGATTTTTTGGATAGAATACAGCGTCGTAAATCATTGCTATCGCATCGAATCGAGTAAAAACAATAGGATTATCATACACCGAACAAATCTAAATGATAACCATTATTATTTAGATTTGTTAAATCTGACGTTCATTCATAATTTCAGATAAATTAAATTCATAAAAAATCGCGGCTAAGACAATTCAGAGGCGTATCATCTTCAGTGAGAAATTTGTTGTGGAAGAACATTGAGAATGAGGATATTCCAGCCTGAAAAGATGCATTTCATGTTGCAATGGCTGTGTTTGATACTAATTTCAGCACTTTTTGCTTTTGTGATGGAACTCATCAACCTGCCTGGAGCCTTGTTACTTGGCCCCATGCTCGCCGGTATTGTCTGGAGTTTACAGGGTGGTTCATTACAAATTCCCCGCAATTTATTTGTTGTCGCGCAAGCGATTATCGGCTGTCTGGTTGCTCAGTCGATCTCATCCGGAATGCTGCCCACCTTTGCACAGCACTGGGCACTGTTTCTGTTTATTGTGTTATCAACTATCGCAGCCAGCAGTTTAATGGGCTGGGTGATCAGTAAATTAAAAGTATTGCCAGGTACAACCGCAATTTGGGGCTCCTCCCCCGGTGCAGCCGCAGCAATGGTGTTGATGGCTGAGGAATTTGGCGCTGATGCCCGTCTGGTTGCTTTTATGCAATATTTACGGGTCATCGTGGTAGCCAGTGCCGCTTCTATTATTGCGCGCTTTTGGGTGGATTCCTCGGCTGCAACAGCAATACCAATCATCTGGTTTCCGCCATTACAATGGGCCACTGCTGAAACGGTATTACTGGCCTTGGCAGGTATAGTCATTGCGCGTCTGGCCCGTATTCCATCCGGTGCCATGCTGGTGCCAATGCTGCTAGGCATGGCATTACAAAGTGGTCATTTGTTGAAAATAGACTTGCCGGAATGGTTGCTCAGCATGGCTTATGCAGTCATGGGCTGGCGTATTGGTCTTGGATTCACTCGCCCAGTTTTGAAACATGCAATACGGGCTTTGCCACAAATCGTTCTCTCGATTGTCTTATTGGTTGGTTTTTGTGGCGTCTTAGCATGGTGGTTAGTGCAACACTTCCACCTTGATCCTTTAACTGCTTATCTCGCCACCAGCCCCGGTGGTATGGATTCTATCGCCGTCATTGCCGCCAGCAGTCATAACGTTGATTTGGAATTTGTCATGGCACTACAGACAGTGCGTCTGTTTCTGGTGATCATTCTTGGCCCCGCGCTGGCCCGCATCATCGCGCGCAAAACCATTACGGAATCATCTATCGCCGGTTAAGCGTTGTCGGTTACGCGATTGTTTCTGGTGATAGCCGGAAGGTTGTGGTAATTTCGCCGGCCGCGATAAACGAGGATGATTGCTATGTACGCTGGCCTGGACTTTGGAACATCAAACTCAGCATTAGGTATCTGGGAAGACAACCAACCTAAACTGCTAACACTGGATAACGGCAGCCGCTTTATTTCCTCGACGGTGTATATCGGTAAATCGCAACAATTCATGCAATTGCGCCCACAAGATCAAACACTGGCCCACGCAATGAGTGGTGACGGTGAAAAGATCTTCGGTAACGATGCGATCACCAAATTTCTGGAGTCCCCAGAAGATGGTTTCTTCGTAAAATCACCTAAATCGTTCTTAGGTGCACGTCTCAAACCACAACAACTGCTGACCTATGAAAAAATTGTTCGTCTGATGATGAGCAATATCAAACGTCTGGGCGAAGCACAGACTGCGCAACCGATCGAATCGGTGGTAATTGGTAAACCGGTTAAATTTCATGGTACGCAAGGTGAACAAGGGAACCAGCAGGCAATACAGGTGCTGACCTCTGCCGCCACTGACGCCGGTTTTAAACAAATTGAATTTCAGTTTGAACCGATTGCCGCAGCATTGGACTACGAACGTTCGCTGAATGAAAACCTGACTGCGCTGATCGTCGACATCGGCGGTGGTACGACTGACTGCTCCATGATCAAAGTTGGCCCGGCCTATCGTGAGTTGACCGACCGCAATGAATCGATCTTAGGTTATTCCGGCGACCGTATCGGCGGTCTGGACTTGGATATTAAACTGGCGTTCCGCCAGTTAGCGCCGCTATTTGGTAAAGATGAATTGCTGAAAACCGGTCTGCCTACACCGGCGAATATCTTCTGGAATGCGGTTTGTATCAACAACGTCGATGCGCAAACTACCTTCTATTCTGCCGTAAATGGCCGTGAAATTCATAAGCTGTTACGCGATGCTCGCCCTGATACAGTGCTCGATCGTTTACTGCATATCTATGAAAGCATGCTCAGTTACCACATCAGCCAGAGTGCAGAAGGGGCAAAAATCGCCTTATCATCCACTGAAGTGACTTCCGTTGATATGGCTTATCTCGAAGCAGGTTTACGCACCGACATCAACCGCGAGCAACTACAGACTGCGATCAGTAATGAACTGAATAAATTCATCAGTTTGATGAAGGAAGTTGAACAACAAGCCCAGGTTGCACCGGATGTTATCTACGTAACCGGCGGTACCGCGCGCTCACCTATCGTTGATGCATATATTCGTGCGGCATATCCCGATGCACGCATCATTTTCGGTGATCTGTTCGGTAGTGTGGCCTCAGGGTTAACCACCTGGGCCCACCGCATCTTCAGTTAACATATTCCGATGATATCGGTGTTACAGCCGATATCATCGAAAAACTGCAATTCCCACCACAACCACTAAACACAACAGCCCGAACGCCAGCACTCCGATTTTTTTCTGCTCTTCCGGCGTAAACGTCTGCGCCTGTTTCTGTTCTTTCACCCAGTTCAATAATTCATTATTTTGAATGCGAACTTGTCGCTTTATGACCAGATAATAGCCGGAATCTAACGGCGGTTTTTTGATGATGTGATAACGGATCGATTTGATATACCGGATCGCTTCTTTTTTATTGTTGGTTTCAAAAACCTGATACGCCCCAGTGATCACATGACGGTAAATTACATATTTGCTGTTTGATTGCGGCATGGCTCATTAACTCAGCTAAATACGGCAATCCGTGTGCCGCTCTTTGCATCAGAATGTAATATTTTTACCACACCAATCGCAACCTGATCTGGCGTTCTTAATTCACCCGATTCCTTCCGATGAATGAAATAATCCACCGCCGGAAAATCGTCTTTATGTGAACTGCGGATCAACGACTGCATGTCGGTATCCATCACCCCCGGGTCAACATTCAGCATCACAAACGGTGACGTCTCATTCTCTTGCTCTACGGCCACTGTGCGCACATAACTTTCCAACCCCGCTTTGGCAGAACAATACAGCGACCAACCGGAATAGGCTTTTAAAGCCGCACCAGATGAAATACTGGCTAATACTTTCCGACATGGATGTGATTGGAAATGTTTTATCACTTCACTCATGAATAGAATGGCACTGGTGAAATTGATATTAATATTGGCCAAAACCGCCATCGAATTTTTCTTCGATGTTGGCCCGATCGGGCTCAGTGATGCGGCATTACTGACCACGACAATTTCATCCCATTGTTTTGCTGCCAACGTTTCCAAATTTGCCGACAATGCCGGCAACATAAGATCAGGCGCGGAGAAATCCAGTTTGATGGAATACGCATGCGGCGCACTCCGTGAAAACTCCACTACCTGATAACCATCCACAATAAGCTTTTCGGCTATCGCATGACCTAGCCCCTTAGACCCACCACTGATGATGGCTAATTTCATGATAATTCCTTATGACCTTGGTAATTAATCGCTACCTGACTTGGTAAATTGTATATCACGATATAAAACCAGCCGTAAGAGGTTAGCAGGTAATGAGGAGCAGTTAATTTGCCAAGGTGATGTTTATCTTTGTCGATACAATTTCATGCATCGTGCATCAGCCACCACGTCAGGCAAAAAGCCAATGCCAGTGTACTGACGTGATTTCGAGCTAAATCGAAGAGGAACACCTTGTTTCGACTGGCTTATTCCATTACGTTCAATTTAATTTTTTAACACACGAGTAATTTATGGATCATCGTTTTAGTCAGGAAAAGATTGATGGTGTTTATCAGGCCATTTATGAACGTCGGGATATTCGCGAATTCACACAGGAAAAACTACCCGAAGGTTTAATGGATCGCCTGTTCCATGCCGCCCATTTTGCCCCTTCTGTGGGTTATATGCAGCCATGGCGCATGATCCATATCAAGAGTCCGGAGATTCGGCAACAAGTTGCAGATTTAGTAGAAGCAGAACGCCAATCAACTGCTAGTCAGCTACCCAGCCGTCAGCAAGAGTTTCTGAAGTTAAAAATTGAAGGTCTTGCCAGTTGTCAGGAAGTTGTAGTGATCGCGTTAATGCAAGGTCGTGAAGCGCATATTTTTGGCCGCCGGACCATGCCCGAGATGGATCTGGCTTCTGCGGCTTGTGCTATCCAAAACATGTGGTTAGCGGCACGCGCCGAAGGTGCAGGTTTAGGTTGGGTCTCTTTTTTTGAACCAGAGAAATTGGCTAAACTATTAAACATGCCGGAAGGGGCAACACCAATTGCTATTCTCTGTATTGGTTCCGTGGCTCAATTTCCTGAAAAACCACTCTTGGATATTCTTGGCTGGGGCAAACGCTTACCCATAGAACAGGTTGTTTTTACTGATCTTTGGCCAGAAGATGCCCCAAGTACTCCGCCTGCTTATTAGTCAGTGAAACCTGATTTTTACCATCAAAACCGGAAAACGCTAATGACTATCAGACTTATGACTCAACAAGACTTTCCTCAGTTCTGGCCAACGTTTAAAACCATAATTGAAGCGGAAGAAACTTATGCATTTTCATCTTCTCTGACCGAAGCGCAGGCAGCACAGCTCTGGTTTGATTTGCCGACAGAAACCTATGTTTTTATGGTTGATGAACAAATTGCCGGTTCTTATTACATCAAACCCAATGCCGCTGGCCCTGGCGATCATGTCTGTAACTGCGGTTATATGGTTAACCCGCAATTCCGTGGTCGAGGCATTGCAGCCCAATTATGCAAACATTCTAAACAACGCGCGGTAGAACTCGGTTTTCAGGCGATGCAATTTAATTCGGTCGTTTCAACCAATACCGTTGCGGTGAAACTGTGGCAGAACGCGGGTTTTGAGATTATCGGCACCGTGCCAAAAGCTTATCGACACAAGCAGCATGGTTATGTTGACACCTATGTGATGTATCAGTGGCTAACGGCTGAATGATCGAATTGTCAGTTTATGGCGGGTTATTTCTCATTGCCCTGCTATCGGCTTCTATTTTGCCTTTACAGTCAGAAGCGGTATTAGTGGGTTTGTTACTGAGTAATAACTACCCGGTCTGGTTATTACTGACGGTTGCCAGCGTCGGGAATGTGCTCGGCTCATTACTGAACTGGTATTTAGGAAAATATCTGCAGCATTTCCAGCAGAGGCGTTGGTTTCCCGTTAAACCAGAGCAGCTGGAGAAAGCCAGCCGCTGGTATCTTAAATATGGTAAGTGGTCGCTGTTATTAAGCTGGGTGCCCATTATTGGCGATCCGCTGACTGTCATTGCAGGTGTATTACGCGAACCATTTCTGCCATTTTTGCTGTTAGTGACTATCGCGAAAGTCTCGCGCTATTTGGTGCTGGCCGGAGTCACACTGCTATAACCGAGCCAGATGCCATTCGCACATCAAATATGCATTGGAAATATCTATTTTTAGTTGCTACAGCACCGAAGTGAACGGGGTTGTGATATATTTTCAGGGTAAATTCTGATGAGCAAATGAGATGAAACTAACCACGTATACAGATTATGGTTTGCGCGCTCTGATGTTTATGGCCTGTCTGCCACCCGGTGCCCGTAGCAGTGTGGTTGAGATCAGCAACTACTACGACATCTCGCGCAACCATATGGTGAAGGTCGTGGTGCAGTTGGTCAGTCTGGGTTATCTCAGTTCTGTGCGAGGCAAAAACGGCGGTATTACGCTGGCACGATTACCGCGTGATATTCGCATCGGTCAAGTGATACGGGATTTAGAGAATAATCTGGATGGCGTAGATTGTGGCTCGCCTGGCTGCAAATTAGTGCCGGTTTGTCGGCTGACGCATGCCTTAAAAGTGGGAATGGAAGCTTTTCTGACTGCGATGGATGATTTTACATTGTCTGATCTGGTGAACAACGCCGATCAGATCATTGCGATATTGCAGATCGACGTTGATGCCATTCCCGTTCCCACGCAAAGAACGGCGTGACGGCTTACCAGTAATTTTCCATGGTGATGTGCCCCGGTTCGCGCCGGAGATTTTTTTTCAGCCCTTTTTGCTCTAAGGCATGAAAGGTATCTTTCACCATTGCCGGATTCCCGCACAACATAGTTTGTGAGCAAGAAGGGGAAATCACCAAACCTGCCGATGCCTCCAGTAACCCATTGTTCAGTAATACCGGAATACGCCCTTGCAGAATATCCGGGCACTCTTCCCGGCTTACAATTGGAATATAGCGAAAACGTTGTAACCATTGTGTTTTAAACGATTGGACCAGAGATTGATAGGTCAGATCTTCCCGCTCTCGCACACCATGCACCAACACGATGTTCTGAAAACGCTGAAACACCTGTTGGTCAGATAGAATAGCCAGAAAGGGCCCAATGGCCGTACCGGTTGCCATCATCCAGAGATCACGCCCTTCCGGTACTTCAGCTAACGTCATAAATCCGCTGGCTTCATGCGAAATTTGCAACTCATCACCCGACTGCAAATTAAAGAGGTGTGGCGACAGCCGGCCTTCCGGAATTTTGATCAGATAAAACTCGTGATATTCCGCTTGCGGTGGGTTTACAAACGAATAGGCGCGGCCTACCCGTTCACCATCGATGATCAGAGATAATTTGCCAAACTGCCCCGCCACATATGGGGCTAAGTCGGCTTTTACTTTGATCGAACAGAGTCGGTCATTCCAGCGAATGACCTCATGTACTGTTCCATTTACCCAGTCAGTCATATACGCCCCTTACCCTAACGGAAATAAAAAGCATCAGAACTCAAATGTAACTGAATCAAGACATATCACATAGCTTAGGCTAATTTTCAGCCAACTGCTTTATCAACGCCATACTACGCGTGATATGTTGCCCGCTGGTGACAAAACCAACTAAGGCATCTTGTCGGTATGCTTGTCCAGTCAGACCGTTGTCGTCTTCATCCAACTGCCAGATCAAATCATCGCTGCGCACTTCACCAGCCAGCTGAACCGGATAACTGCTGGTTTTTACATTGACCGGCATCACCGGCCACTGCACCTGCGTCTGTTCACCAGCCAATGTTTTCGCTAATGCCTGTGCGCTCAGTGTGATCGGTTGTAAATAAGGTAATAACTGCCCGTCAATTTCGGCACAATCACCCAAGGCATAAATGTGCGCCGCGCTTGTTGCCAGTTGCTTATCGACCACGATGCCCCAGTTTACATTAAGCCCGGCAGCTTGCGCCAACGCGATCCGCGGACGCAACCCGGCAGCACACACCACGCTATCAATTACAACTGATGAGCCATCACTGAATGTTGCCAGTAAGCCATCTCTTTGCTGATTTAATGATGCTAGGGTTGTATTGAAAGCAAACTCACAGCCAGCTTGAGCCAGCACGTTATGTAACCGCTCGCTGACAAATTCGGGCGTTAACGAACACAACAACCGATCTGTCGGATCACACAAGGTGATCTGTTTTCCGGCCAGCAGAAAATCATTCGCCAGTTCACTGCCAATCAGACCACTGCCGACGATCAATACCCGTTGGCTGTTCGCCAATTGTTCGTGATATTGCTGATAATGCTGCAAACTGTTCAGCGTGATGATCGCATCAACCGCATCGCCACTCACGGGCGGCACCCACGCCTCTGCACCCACTGCCAACACCAGATCCCGATAAGGTAATTCCCGCTCCGCCAGTTGAATCACCTGTCGTTCAGGGTCAATCGCTTTAACTTGTTGCCCGGTTATCAATAATGCCTTTAACTCCAACGCAACTTCTTTCGCCGATTTTCTGATAAGATCAGTTGCTGACTGACGTTTACTGATCGCGTGGCTTAATTGCGGTTTTGGGTAGTCCGCGCCATCATCGGCGCAGACTATAACCAGTGGCGTGGCGGGCGTATGACGACGAAATTGTCGCGCCAGTTGCAGACCGGCATAACCACTGCCGACGATCACGACCGGATGATGTGCTGCCATGATGGTCTCCTTTTACGCGGCTTTGGCGACAGATTCAGTTTTCGGGTCAAAATCATCTTTACCCATAAAACAGACCGGACAGAGGAAACTTTCCGGCACATCTTCCCACGCCGTTCCCGCTTCAACACCCTGATTCACTTCGCCTTCTGCAGGGTCATAAACCCATGAGCAAGTACGACAAACCATAGATGGAAGCTCGGTTGTGATGGCTGTTTGTTTAGCCGCTGAAGTAGCAACACCACCCAATTGTGCCACCAGATTTTTACCGTAGGCTTCGCATTCTTGCAGTGCTTCTTGTGTTGGGCGCCACTCTACTTTGGTGCCTTCCAAGGTGTTAAAACCACACTCTTTCAAACGCTGAGTAATACGATTTACCGCACCACCGTTCCAGCCATGGCTACCAAATGCAGCGGCAGTTTTGCCGGTGAAACGTAACCCCTGTATCTCTTCCAGCAACGCGGCGACCTGCGGCAACATCACGTTATTGATAGTTGGTGAACCGATCAAAATCGCTTTCGATTTAAAGATCTGCGTCAGCACATCGTTCTTGTCTGAATTCGCCAGATTGAATTGTTTAATTGTCACGCTCGGGTCGGCTTTACGAATACCGGAGGCAATCGCTTCCGACATTTTGCGGGTGCTTTCCCACATAGTGTCGTAGACCAACGTGATCTGATTTTCCTGATAGGAATCGGCCCATTTCAGATATTGTTCGACGATCTGCGCCGGATTATCACGCCAGATAATGCCGTGTGAGGTACAGATCATGTCCAGTGGCAGATTGAATGACAGCACTTCATGAATTTTTTGCGTCACCAGTTTGCTGAACGGGGTCAGGATGTTGGCGTAATATTTAATGCATTCATTATGCAGTTCATTCTGATCGACCAGATCGTTATAAAGCTGATCGCTGGCATAGTGCTGACCGAACGCGTCATTACTGAATAACACCGCATCGTCAGTCATATAGGTCATCATGCTGTCCGGCCAGTGCAGCATTGGTGCTTCGACAAACACCAGCTTTTTACCATTCCCCAAATCAAGAGAATCACCAGTTTTGACAACCTGGAAATTCCAGTCTTGGTGGAAATGCCCTTTCAGCGATTTCACCCCATTGGCGGTGCAGTAAATCGGTGTGTTCGGAATTTTCGCCAGTAACGCTGGCAATGCGCCGCTATGATCAATTTCTGCATGGTTGGCAATGATGAAGTCGATTTTATCCAACGGAATTTCATTCGCCAGATTCGTCACAAATTCATCGGCATACGGGCTCCACACCGTATCAATCAACGCCACCTTCTCTTCTTTGATCAGATAGCTGTTATAGCTGGAACCTTTATGGGTGGAATATTCACTGCCATGAAATTCGCGCAGTTCCCAATCTTGTTTGCCAACCCAGTAGATATTGTTCTTAACGTGCAAAGTCATGATTTCGTCCTCAACATAATGTGCATTTCATATGCAGTGTTTGCATCTTAGTTTAATATGCATTTTAAATGCAAGTTATAAAGAATGACTTTTTTGACTCTCTTTGGCTGATTAGCCATGCGCGTTAAGTGGTATAGAAATAAATTTACTGTGATATCAATCTGATGGCTTACAAGGTGTAAGCCATCAAAAAAATTGAGGAAGGATAAAAAGAGGAGAAATGAAAAGAAGATGGTTAAACACGATCAAGTGGCGTTATTTCAACCCAAGCCGCTTCGCCAGTTTATGCAAATTGCTCGGGTCCAGATCTAACCGACGCGCCACATTAGCCCAATTGCCCTGACAAGCTTCCAGCGTCTGACGGATCACCTGCCGCTGATAACCATCCACGGCGATCTTTAGCGATACCGCCTGTTCATCATGCACAGCCTGCGACAGCAAAGTCTGTTCTGTTTTAACAATGCTGATCACAGTGGCATCCAGCGCCAGATGTTCTGGCTCCAGCGTGACAATTTCTGTTCTGACGGCCCCACGGCTGACTGCCCGCAAAGCGGCCCGGCTGATCACATGCTCCAGCTCACGCACGTTGCCCGGCCAGTCATAAGTGCATAAAGCCTGCTCGGCAGCGGGTGATAATCGCAGGCTACGAAAACCAAGACGGGCACGGTTTAGTTCCAGAAAATTTCCGGCCAGTAATAACACATCGTTACCGCGTTCCCGCAGCGGCGGGATCGGCACCGGATACACCGACAAACGATGGTACAAATCAGCTCGGAATTGCCCATCCCTTACCTGTTCATGCAGCTGACGATTGGTTGCTGCAATAATGCGCACATCGACTTTTCTCGGCTGATCCGCACCGAGTCGTTGGATCTCGCCATTTTGTAACGTGCGCAGCAATTTAGCCTGCACCGTCAGCGGTAATTCACCAACTTCATCGAGAAACAGCGTTCCGCCATTAGCCGCTTCAAACCGGCCAGGGCGATCGCTCATGGCACCTGAAAAGGCCCCTTTGACATGGCCAAACAGCTCACTTTCCGCTAGTGATTCCGGTAACGCGGCACAATTGACATGGATTAGCGGTGCATTGTGTCGCGGCGATTTACTGTGTAACCGACGGGCAAATAACTCTTTCCCTACGCCAGTTTCACCCAGCAACAAAACTGGCAATTCGGAATTGGCTACCACATCCAGCTCGTGCAATAACTTCAACAAAACCGCACTTTGCCCGATGATCTCACCATCACCGGCATTTTGTTCATCCAGCAATAATGTTTCTGATACCCGACTGCCCGCACGCAGCGCCCGGATCTCTTCTTCCAGACGACTCATGCGTACCACGGCTTCGGCCAGAAAAGCGCTGTGCGTTAATTTATCGGCCGCCTGACCGTCAAACACCGTGCCTTCAAAAGCATCTAGTGTTAATGCGCCCCACAATTGCCCTTCCAGATACAGGCTGATCCCCATGCAATCGTGTACGGGTAATGGCAGCCCACGTTGTGAATCCAGTAAGCCATCATAGGGGTCAGGTAACGGGCTTCCCGGTTCAAATCGCACGGTTGAACGGCTGGATAAAATAGCCGCCAAACGAGGATGCTGTGCCACAACAAAACGGCGCCCCAACGTTTCATGCGCCAAACCATCCACCGCCACCGGGCAGAGACAATCGCCATCTAATTTCAGTAAACCCACCGCTCCGCAACCAAAATGAACCCGAATCGCGGACACCAGCCGCTCCTGCCGCACCGATCGTGGTAGCTCAGTGGTGAGATCAAGTAACAGTGACGCATCAAACATGGTAATTATCACCCTAAATGGTTTATTTAACCCTATCAGCCAATGGTAAAAAAAACCATAAAAATTAAATATCTATATTTTTCAGAACATTAAATTTCGGCACGATGTCTGCAATACGATAACTGAAATAAGTTTGATCGAAATCAAACTACCAGATTATCACCTAAGGAGAGCCACCATGGCCTTACTCGAACAAACTATCGCCAGCATCGCTTGTGAAATTCCTGGTGCGACCCGTGTATTCCACAAATTCAAATTAGATTTTTGCTGCGGTGGCCAACAACCGTTACAAGATGCGATCGCTCAACGTAATCTCGATGCCGCGTTAGTAGTGGCTGAACTGGAACAAGTTCAACAGTTGCCAAGCGACGAAACTGACTGGCGTACTGCAACACCATCTGCGCTGATTGATTTTATTCTGGAACGCTTCCATGCCCTGCACCGCATTCAATTACCAGAATTGATCCGTCTGGCTCGTCGTGTTGAACATGTTCACGCGGATAAACCAGGCTGCCCGTTAGGTCTGGGCGCTCATCTGACCAATATGCTGCAGGAGCTGGAAAGCCACATGCAGAAAGAAGAGCAGATCCTGTTCCCGATGCTAAAAGAAGGTTTTAACAACCCGGCACAGGGCCCGATTGCCATGATGCGTTTTGAGCATGAGCAACACGGTGAAGGTTTAGACGAACTGATGCGTCTGACCAATGACATTACACCACCAGCAGGCGCTTGTGTGACATGGCGAGCCCTGTATACCGGCTTGACACAATTACGTGAAGACCTGATGCAGCATATCCATCTGGAAAACAACATTCTGTTTGCCAACGCAACCGCGCAAGCATAACCAGCCATTCCATTATGCCGGGGATACCAACGTATCCCCCTGAATTTTGGTCATCGCGTGTTTTGGTCATGGAGACTTTATGAACGAACAACAAAAAGCATTAGTTAAAGCCACTGTTCCAGTATTAAAAACCAATGGGGTGGCGCTGACGAAACATTTCTATCAGCGGATGTTCACCCATAACCCTGAACTGAAAAATATCTTCAATCAGGGACACCAAAATTCAGGTCGTCAGCAAGAAGCGCTGGCGATGGCTGTAGCTGCTTATGCAGAAAATATTGATGATCCGTCGGTGTTATTACCGGTCGTCGAGCGTATCGCCCACAAACACGTTAGTTTAGGTATCCGGGCAGAGCATTACGCTATCGTCGGTCGCCACTTACTAGCATCAATTAAAGAAGTTTTGGGTGATGCCGCGTCAGATGAATTGATCAGCGCATGGGCGGCGGCTTACACCGAATTAGCGGATTTGTTTATCAATCTGGAATCTGACCTGTATCAGCAAGCGACTCAGCAAGAAGGTGGCTGGACAGGCTGGCGTCCATTCCGTATCGGTCAGAAAGTGCAGGAAAGCGAAGAGATTACGTCGTTTTATTTGTATCCGATCGATGGCGGCAAAGTACCGACTTACAAGCCGGGCCAATATATCAGCGTTAAATTGTTTGTAGCAGAATGGAACCTGTTCCAACCGCGCCAATATTCTCTTTCTGATGCACCGGGTAATGATTACCTGCGTATTTCCGTCAAACGTGAACGCGCCAATGCGGAAAAACCGGATGGTCAGGTTTCCAATCTGCTACATGATCAGTTTGCTGAAAATTCCATTCTGGATATTTCAATGCCATTGGGCGATTTCTTCCTGAATGAAACAGTGCAGACACCCGTGGTATTACTCAGCGGCGGTGTTGGCATTACGCCGATGGTGTCGATCTTAAATCATTTGGTCACAACCCAGTCATCGCGCAAAGTTCATTTTATTCATACCTGCCGTAACAACGCTGTACATGCCTTTAAATCGCATGTCGAACAGCTTGCTGCTGCACAAACCAATGTAGAAGCCAACTTTTTCTACGATCAGCGCACAGAACAAGATCGCGGGATCGGGGCTGCACCTTTGGCAATTGATCATCTGCTCTCGCCGGAACTGGCTGATGCTGAATACTACCTTTGCGGGCCAGCACCTTTCATGCGCCATTATCTCAGCGAGTTACAACGAAATGGTGTAACCAGTGAACGCATTTTTGCCGAAGCCTTTGGTTCTGGTGGCGTGAATTAACGAGCAAATATTCGGGAGCTCATGGCTCAATTTGGAACAAGGATGTTCCTCAAAACTGACTTTTTTCGAGGTACTTATGTTTGGCTTTAAATTGAAACAACAATGTCAGATTTTATCCGATGAAAATCTGACTTTGAAAATTGAGATAGACCAACTACGAGCCGAACATAAAAAAGTATGCGAAGAAAACCAGCAAATTCAGCAACAGCTAACGAGTGCACAATCCAGAGAACACTTTTTTCTTGGTATGTTTGCCAATCTTGCTAATTTTGGCCAATCACTACAGGGGCTCGGCGACTCTTTTTCGGGCCTGACTGTGCTGCTGAATCAACAAAAAATAGCGGCTACGTCATCATCTCGCGAATCAGAAACCAATCGTCTCGCGTTCCAACAAATGGCTAATAACCTGCAGACGATGTTTGAACAAATTACAGCAGCTTCAGAAAACGTAGCCTCGTTGCATGAGCGGGCGAGCCAAATCAATGGCATCGTTCAATTGATCAAAGGGATTGCCGACCAAACCAATTTGTTAGCATTAAATGCCGCCATTGAGGCTGCCCGCGCTGGTGAACAAGGCCGCGGGTTTGCTGTAGTGGCAGATGAAGTTCGTAATCTGGCGGAACACACCAGCAAGGCCACAACTGAAATTGCCGGGCTGGTTACTGAAATTCAGCTGGATACACAACAGGCCAAAAACACGATGGAGCAAGGTGCCGTCAATGCACGTCGTTACAGCACTGATAGCCTTTCTGCCACAAATGGCATGCTGCAATTGATGGAGCTATCACAACATTTAGAGAAATCCATTACCGGAGCCTCACTGCTTTCCAATGCTGAATTAGCCAATCTGGAAGAACTCAGCCTGAAGTTAGAGGTTTATAAAGTATTAATGGGCTTATCCAGCCTGACTGCAGAGCAGCTTCCTGACTACACCGAATGCCGACTCGGCCAGTGGTATTACACTGGCGAAGGTAAAGCCAGTTTCTCTAAATCATCAGGTTATCGTGACATGGAAACACCGCATCAAGCCGTGCATGACAACGCAAGAAAAGCAGTTACCCGTTATCATAATGGTGATTATGACGGTGCACTTTCTGCGTTAAGTGCCATGGAACAAGCCAATATCACGGTCATGCAGGGTATGAGTCATTTTCTGACATTAACCGCATAGCGGTTTTAAACCTATGGATTGTTTTACACCTTAGCCAATCAATACATTACCTGAGCCGGAAACAATCACGCCGCCGTGCGTGGTGGCAGAGCCTAATACAGCGGCAGGTTTGCCGTTGATAGTCACGCTGCTACTGCCTACCGCAACCGAAGCCCCACAACCCGTTCCAGAACCCACAGTGGCGGCTGGCATGCCATTGATGAAGACATCTGATGAGCCACTAACTATCGAATTAACCCCGTGACCTCGTTGCGGACACGCGTGCATATCCCCTACTTTCGCAATCGCTGGCATGGTTTTTCCCTCTGTTTTTAATCGGTTTTTCAAAGCAGATGAGTATAACGAGCATTGCCATGCTTAAATCTGCAACCAGCCTGTCAGCACTGTCAGTTGCTGCTCAGTTTTACAGATAGCCGATATTATCGCCGGGATGTCAGCGGTCAGTTACTGGAAGTCACTCCGCCGTTGTAATTCGCGGTGTACATTAAAAGTGAGGCGGCGTTATCAAACCAGCAGACCCGATTTCTGCCGCGCTCTTTAGCTTGATATAACGCGATGTCTGCCTCGCGAATAGCATCATCTAAAGAAACGTGCTTTTCCTCCGACAGATCAACCAAACCAATACTCAGCGTAATCGTGATTGCGTGCTGATTAACCAATACAGGTTCCATAGACACTAGCTCTCTGACTCGTTCAGCCCAAGCCAGCGCGGCTGCTTTATTGGTATCCGGTAAAACAACAATAAACTCTTCGCCGCCATAACGAGCCAAAATATCTTGATGCCGAATATTTTGACGCAATGTTGCAGCGACGGCTTTTAACACCAAATCGCCGACAAAATGCCCATAGCTATCATTCGTCTTTTTGAAAAAATCGATATCAATCATTGCGACACTACAGTTACTGAATGCCGCTTTATTTTTCGATCCAAACAACACAGCAGTCTGTTCACTGAGGCCATAACGGTTATAAACACCAGTTAACGCATCATAAGCAGCAAACGCTGCCAGCTTTTGTTGCAACCATTGAGACGTGATCAGCATGATGCTGAAACTTAAGCCTAAAAACACAATAATTGCGTTAAAAATCAGCAACAAATTACTGATGTTAGTGTTCAGCAAAGAATACGATTGCTCCATCTGATAAGTCAGAAAACGCAGACATGATCCGATGGTGGCCAACATACAGGTGAAGGCAAACATCAGCCGCCCTGATTCATATTGCTCTCTATCTCGCAGCGCTTCACGAACACACAATAAACTTTGCACATTAAACACAATGGATATGAGTTCAGCCCGATTCTTTTCCGGTACACCCGCACTTAACATAAACAGCAACGAGATAGCCGTAAGCAGCGATAACCCCATAACGAGAAAGTGGTAGCGTTTCATTTTGTTGTTGTATTTCAGCAACCCCAACCACAATAAATTAGTGCCGAGGAAACTAAATAAATTGCCGAAAAATACACTCACCCATAAAGGTGTAAAAGCACGACCTACCGCGAAAAACACGCCTACCGTGAAAAGGAAAAAACCGCAGACCCAGAAAGGCATACCCGGACACACATAACGATCGCGAAGTAATGCCGCTAATCCGCCGGAAATGAGTACGCCGATGAAGACACACATCAGCATCATGCTCTTTATATCGAGATGAAGAATATCCATATGAAGGCGCAGCACATTAGTTGTTATAGAAATGTAACCGATATCACGCTGTTATGTGCAATGATTTCAGCTTATTTCGACTACTATTTTGAAAAAAAATGCACTTCTTGACTGTTAATTTGCACTTTTACCATTTTCAGCAAAGTAAATAATCAGGAAACGGACATTCTACGCATTGTTGCTTTGCGTAATTCTTCCATTCCGCCCAAACACAGTGCTAAAACAATCATCAAACCCCAGACCGATAACCCCAGGGGTTGCGTGCCAAATAACGCATTGCCCCACGGGGTGTATACCACCAGCAAGATCAGAATAATTTCAACGAAAATCCCTAACCACAGTAATGGGTTGCCGCTGATGTTAAGTTGAAATACCGACATGCGCGGATGCCGGCAAACAAACACGTTCATGATCTGCGCCATGACAATGGCAGCCAGACATGCTGTAGTGGCTTGCTGGTAAACCAGATCGGTTTTACTCAATAGAGCGCCATATTCCCAGCCCGATTGCTGCAATACGAAAAAGAAAACGGTCAATGACGCCAACGCTTCTAACATCCCTAACCATAAATATGCGCGAATTATTAACGGCCAAGACAACAACCGTTCTTTCGCCGGACGAGGTGGCTGCTGCATCAATTTTTTATCGGAAGATTCTGCACCGAGCGCTAATGCCGGCAACATATCCGTGCCCAAATCGACAGCCAGAATTTGAATAATGGTCAACGGTAATGGGATCTTGAAGATAACGAAGGCAATATAAGGCAGCAATTCAGGAATGTTGGATGTCAGAATATATGTCAGAAATTTGCGGATATTTTCAAAGACAGTACGCCCTTCTTCGATCGCATTGACGATGCTGGCAAAATTATCATCGAGCAAAATAATATCGGACGCCTCTTTCGCGACATCAGTACCAGATACGCCCATTGCGATGCCGATATCAGCAATTTTTAGTGCCGGCGCATCGTTCACACCATCACCGGTTACCGCAACAATTTCATTCTTACGTTTCAGCGCTTTCACAACATGCATTTTCTGCTCGGCCGTCACCCGGGCAAAAATGATCTCCGGGCTATCGAGAACCAGATGCAAATGCGCAGCGCTCATTTTACGTAACACTTGGCCCTCTAAAACCACCGGATTAGCCGATGTTACCAAACCAATTTCACGTGCAATGGCTACCGCAGTATGTGGGTGATCACCGGTGACCATGATGACTTTGATCCCGGCCGAATGACAACGCGCCATTGCCTCTTTAACCTCAGGCCGCGGCGGATCGTGTAAGCCAATCAGTGCAGAAAAAATCAGATCATGCTCTTCAGGAAGCTGCTCTGCGTCTAAACGGCGGTAAGCAAAAGCCAACACCCGCAAGCCATCGTTCGCCATGGCGTTTTGTGCTGCCGTGATCTGCCGCTGCACTGCATGATCAATTGGCATCAGTTGATCTGTGCTTTCCGTCTGACTTATCACATGCTTACACAGCGGTAATACTGTCTCGGGCGCCCCTTTGCAATATAACCAACGTTCTCCGGCATGCTCGATCACCACCGACATCCGCTTGCGATCACTGTCAAACACGATCTCAGAGCTGATTGGAATATCACCAAAATCATGGCTCTGCTTTCCAAAATCGGCGAGTGCAATCTCCATCGGATCACCTAACCAAATAGGCTGGTTTTCGTGAAAACTCTTCTTCAGATTATGGCAATATTGCGCATTTTGTATCAGTCGAATGTCACTCACATATGCTGCGTGATCGCCAATTTCATTCAACCGGTTGTGCCGATAAATTCTGCTGGCTGTCATTTTGTTTTGCGTTAATGTGCCGGTTTTATCGGAACAAATCACCGTGGTGGAACCCAGCGTTTCCACCGCTGTTAAATGACGCACCAGCGCATGTCGTTTTGCCATGCGTTGTGTAGCCATCGCCAGACTAAGTGTCACAGTAGGCAATAACCCTTCCGGTACATTCGCCACAATAATTCCAATCGCAAACATCAGGTTATCCCAAAAAGGCAAACCTAAAAGAGAGCCAATACCAAAGAATATGATGCCTAATGTTGCCGCAAATCCGGCCACCAGCTTTGACAGTCGGGCAATTTCCAACTGTAAATGAGAGATGCTACCTTGCTCTGTTTGTGTCAGATGAGCTATCTGGCCAAATTCAGTATGCCGCCCGGTTGCAAAGATAACCGCCCGACACTGCCCCGACACCACCGAAGTTCCGGCCAACAGTAAATTTTTGGCATTTAATGCCGAATTATCTGCCACCGCTTCAGCTGCGCGCGCCATGGGTAATGATTCACCAGTCACCGTCGAGATATTAACCCGCACACCGGCAGCATAAATCAACCGACAATCGGCGGGCACATTATCGCCTTCCTCTAAAACGATGCAGTCTCCTGGCACCAGCATTTCAGCCAATATCGGTTGTAATTGACCATCGCGAAGCACCAGTGCCTGTTGCGGTAATAACTTGGTTAACGCCGAAATAGCACGTTCTGCGCGATATTCTTGCCAAAATGAAAAGATACCGTTGATGAGAATAACGCCAAGGATGGCGATGCCCAGGGTTAACATCCCTTCATTGGGCGCTCGGGTTTCAGCAAAAAAAGCCAGCCCAGCAGCGATCCATAAAATAATTGCAAAGAAGTGCGTAAATTCGCTGAAAAAACGCAGCAAAATCGACTTTTGCTTAACCACTTCCAACCGGTTATAACCAAATTCGCGCAATCGCCGTTGCGCCTCCGCATGAGTCAGCCCTTGCTCTGTCGTTTTAAGACTATCGAGAGCCTCAGCAACGGAAAGATTGGCAATAAACATAGTTAGCCCAATATGTGTGTTTGGCCTGAGGGTGATACGACTTAACTCGCCCGATGTTTTATACCCAAACCACAGGGCATTGCAGGTCAGGGCGGGAGCACACTTTGTTGATATTTTAACCAAAGAATAACTGAGCCCGATAGTCGTCATTCCAGCCGGCTCTTTTTAGCTTGTTTCTCTGACTTCGAGCACCACAATTGCT
>JAYSBB010000017.1:0-32749 GCA_041915645.1 Tolumonas sp. | reverse complement strand
TCACTGGTCATATAGGGCATATCGACCGGTAAAATCAGGAGTTTTTCGGTTTTACAGACATCCAACCCCGCGGCGATACCCGCTAATGGGCCAAGCTGGGCACGATCAGGCACGCTGCGTTGCCCATAATAATCGCCACTGATGAACACTTCTTTACAACCCGACAATTCCAATAAACGAACGGCCCGGTTCAACAGTGTTTCACCGTTAATTTCTAATAATGCCTTGTTGGTTCCCATTCGACTGGAACGACCACCGGCTAGCACTAATCCCGTTATTTTTTGCATGTTAGCCCCCGATGGATGCCAGATGAGGTGTAACACCACTGTTTCCCTGATGCAGGAAATGGGTCTCACGCTTATGAGTTAAACCTTCCAGAATGCGCGTTTGTAATTCGGTGTGCTGGCTGTCTTCTTGCAATAAATCACGTAACGCAACGCCTTCTTCGCCGAACAGACAGAGATGTAATTTACCGACTGCAGAGACACGCAGACGGTTACAGCTGGCACAGAAGTCTTTGCTGTATGGCATGATGAGGCCGATCTGCCCCAGATAATCCGGGTGGGAAAACACTTCCGCCGGGCCATCAGTTTGCCCTTTCGGCTGCTGTAACCAGCCTTCTCGCAGCAAGCGCATTTTGATCGGTAAACCGCTTTGATGATGTTTTTGGAAACGGGCATCCATCTCACCGGTCTGCATTAATTCGATCAGGCGTAATTGAATCGGCTGGCCTTTGATCCAAAACAGAAATTGCGAGAGCTCGTGATCATTGAGATTTTTCAGCAAAACGGAATTAACTTTGATCCGGTGATAACCCGCCGCTTGCGCGGCTTCGATACCGTCCAGAATTTCCGCGAGTTTGTTTTCGCCGGTAATGAGCTGAAATTGACGCGGATCGAGGCTGTCGATGCTGACATTCAGATCGCGCAGACCGGCGTCATACCATTGTGCCGCGCGCTCTTTCAGGCGATAGCCGTTGGTGGTCATCGCCACTTTTTCTATACCGGCGGTGTTGGCAACAGTTTCGATAATCGCGGGTAAATCGCGGCGCATCGACGGTTCACCGCCGGTCAGGCGGATCTTCTTCACGCCCAATTCGGCAAAGCCGTGCACCACCCGTCGGATCTCGTCGACAGTGAGGAAAGATTTGCGTCCGTCGGGGCGGTAGCCATCCGGCAAACAGTATGTGCAGCGAAAATTACATGCTTCGGTCAGCGACAGACGCAGGTAATGAAAGCGGCGGGAAAAACCGTCTTCTAATATCATAAACACCTTTCCAAATTCGGGAGGCCAGTGCATTTCTTTACTGACCCTCGCAACATCGCTGCTGCTCGGCGGCATCGCCTTATCGGTGACTTAGGCGGTGACGCTCGGTGTGTTGTTTTTTCGGTGTGTGTAACCCTTATTTTGCGAACGACACGTCGTGAATCCGTCCTTGGAGACTTGGACGCCGCGTCCTGCGGCGTACAGTCGTCTGCAAAACAAGGGCTACACCCACCCTCTATTTCCTATTTTTCGCTCATCCATCAGACAAGCCCCCATGGATGGGTTTACGGCGTGTCGTTCTCAGAGTATGAGTTCGTCCGCTTTCCCATTTGTTTAACCACAAATCAGGCAATCGCTGTTCTTCTTTAGTTTCATCGACCGGAACTGCCCGCTTAATCCATCGATCAGCAACAACTGACCACTCAGCGGTGTTCCGGCCTGGGTCAGCAGTTTCAATGCTTCCAGCGCTTGTAAACTGCCGACCACTCCCACTATCGGAGCCAACACGCCGGCTTCGACGCAGCTTTGGCCCAAATTTGAGGAGGATGAGGTAGAAAAAAACTGGCTGAAGCAGTGGTAGCAGGGTTCGTCTTGCAGCCAGCGAAAAACGGTAACCTGACCTTCAAAGCGGATTGCCGCGCCGGAAACCAGCGGGGTTTTCTGCTGAAAACAGGTCAGATTTAATAAATTTCGGGTATCCAGATTGTCGTTACAGTCGAGCACCAGATCGTGTGCTGCCACCAACGACAAAGCTGAGGATTCATCCAAATAACGCGGGATCACTTCAAACTGGCAGTTCGGATTTAACACCGCTAATGTCTGTCGTGCAGATTCTGCCTTGTTCATGCCAATACGGGCATCGTGATGCAGCACCTGCCGTTGCAGATTGCTGACATCGACCGTGTCACCATCCACCAACGTGAGTTGCCCGACACCAGCTACAGTCAGATACTGCGCAGCAGCACAACCAAGACCGCCCAGACCGACCACCAGCACGCGTGCATTTTTCAGTGCTGTCTGGCCGTCAATATCGACACTGCGCAGATTGATCTGACGGTGATAACGCAGCAGTTCCTGATCAGTCAGCTCTTTCATTTGCCACCTCAGTTCACGATCTCGTTAAACAATTCAATGGTGACGAATGAACCCGCAGGCACATCTTTTTCCACGATAACGAAACAATTGGCAGCACACAGCGAGGTGAACATACCGGAACCTTGCGCACCGGTGGAGCGCACTGTGATCAGCCCATCAGCGTTTACGCTGATCAGCCCACGCTGGAAATCAACACGGTTTTTGGCACTGCGGAAATTGTGTTCCGCAATGGCTGGAATACGTAATGGTGCAACAGAGATTTCACCCGCCAGCTTGCGTAATGCCGGTTGCACCAGCTGATAGAAAGTAACAAATGCCGATACCGGATTTCCCGGCAAACCAAAGAAATATTTCTCTCTGATTTGGCCATAAGCAAAGGGTTTACCTGGTTTCATGGCCACCGACCAGAAACCTACTTCGCCCAACTCCAGCAACAGATCTTTGGTGTAATCAGCTTCACCGACGGAAACACCACCCGAAGTAATAATGGCATCGGCAGATTGTGCTGCCTGCATAAAGGTATCGCGCAATTGCGCCGGATCATCAGGAATGATGCCCAGATTCAGACATTCAATGCCCATCCGGTTCAGCATGGCTTCGATGCCGTAACGGTTGGAATCGTAAATTTCACCGGCTTGTAATGACGTGCCCGGCAGTTTTAATTCATCACCCGTGCTGAAAATGGCCACTTTCAGACGGCGATGCACGTTCACTTCCGGCAGCCCCAGCGTCGCCAGCAACGGTAATGCGCGGGCGTGCAGACGAGAACCTGCTTTAAGCACCACATCACCAGTGCGAATTTCTTCGCCCAGATAACGAATGTTGGCTTTGGCTTTTGGCGGCTGAGTAAACAACACACCTTCCGATGTCTGAGCGGTATGTTCCTGCATGATCACAGTATCTAACCCCGCAGGCACCTGCGCACCGGTCATGATACGTAAACAAGCACCAGCAGGAATGTCGCCGCTAAATGGCTGGCCTGCCAGTACTGTGCCGGCAATCGCCAATGCTTGCCCTTCAACCCATTCCGCAAAACGAAACGCATAACCATCCATCGCGGAATTATCAAACGGCGGCATATTCAGCGGAGAAAGCACGTCCTCCGCTAAGATATGCCCCTGTGAATTCGCCAGAGACACTGTGACGCACTCGCTGACTGGCGTGATTTGCGCCAGCATTGTGTTTAATGCTTCCTGAACACTCATTGCACCTGCATCACAGCAACTCATTTCGATTTCCTTATACCGCTTTTAACCAGATTTCTTCGCCCCGTACTTCCACTGGCCAGCTTTTCACTGCAACACCCGGAGCATCTAAACAACGCCCGTCGGCCAAAGCGAAATGCTGCTTATACAGTGGCGACGCAACACATAATTCACCTTGAATATCACCGATGATGCCACGTGATAACACAAATGCTTCACCCAATGGGTCCCAGTTATCCAGCGCATACACAGATGGTATTTCATTAGGAATATAGAACACTGCAACCTGTTTGCCGGCTACCAATGCAGTACGGCCAGAATGTTCCACCAGATCGTTTACTTCACAGATTTTTTGCCAGCTCATACCAGCTCCTTAATCAAAATAAGTTCTTCATCTTGTTTCGGAATTGCCTGCTCACGAACGATTTGACGCGGTGGCATATAGGCTTCATCACTGTTCACAAATGGCACAAAACGCTTCATTTTTTCCGGGTCTTCCAGCGTGGTTTTCCATTCACACTGATAGGTATTGATCAGATGCTGCATCTGCTCTTCCAACTCAGCCGCAATGCCCAGTTTGTCGTCGATAATGACCGATTTCAGATAGTCCAGACCGCCTTCCATGTTTTCCATCCACACGGAAGTACGTTGCAAACGATCACCAGTGCGGATGTAGAACACCATCAGGCGATCGATGTATTTGATCAGGTCTTCATCACTCAAATCAGTGGCAAACAGATCAGCGTGGCGTGGACGCATACCGCCGTTCCCACAGACGTACAAGTTCCAGCCTTTTTCCGTCGCAATTACACCAAAGTCTTTGCTTTGCGCTTCGGCACATTCACGGGTGCAACCGGAAACCGCAAATTTGATTTTGTGCGGCGCACGAATACCCTTGTAGCGGTTCTCCAGCGTCACCGCCATGCCAGCGGAATCTTTCACACCGTAACGGCACCAGGTTGAACCAACACACGATTTCACGGTACGCAGTGATTTACCGTAGGCATGACCGGTTTCAAAACCAGCATCAACCAGTTCTTTCCAAATCACGGGCAGTTGATCAACACGAGCACCGAACAAATCAACACGCTGACCACCGGTGATCTTGGTGTAGAGGTTATATTTTTTCGCTACCTGACCGAGCACAATCAGCTTGTCAGGGGTAATTTCACCGCCAGCAATACGTGGCACGATGGAATAGGTACCGTCTTTTTGCAGGTTACCGAGGAACGCATCATTGGTGTCCTGCAAAGGCTGGTGCTTTTTTTCCAGAATATGGTCATTCCACAGTGACGCCATGATGGAACCAATCATTGGTTTACAAACATCACACCCGCGGCCTTGACCGTGCTTGCTTAACACTTGTTCAAAACTTTTCAGTTCACCAACACGGATCTGGTGGAACAGTTCCTGACGGGTAAAGGCAAAGTGCTCACAAACGTGATTATTCGCTTCCATGCCCAGTTCAGTTAGCGTTTGATCGACCACCTGTTTCAGCAGATTTGAACAACCACCACAGCCTGTACCGGCTTTAGTACAAGATTTCACATCGGCAACAGTGTGATTACCAGCTTTAACGGCTGCGACCACATCGCCTTTGGTGACGTTATGGCAGGAACAAATTGTTGCGGTATCTGGCAATGCCAGTGACGTTGGTTTCGCACTACCGCCTTCCGGCAACAGCAAAGACAACGCCGGATCAGGCAGTTCCATCTTGTTCAGATAAAATTGCAGCAGTTGATCGTAATCGCTGTTATCACCAATCAGGATCGCACCGAGCAGGTATTTACCGGTTTCATCAGTCACCAGCTTTTTGTAAACGCCGGACGGACGATCCAGCAGCAGCAATTCTTGCGCGCCTTCACTGGCGGCATGGCTGTCACCGATGGCGCCCACATCAACGCCCATCAGCTTCAGCTTGGTGCTCATATCGGCACCTTTAAAGCGGGTTTCACCACCCAACAGAGTGCTGACCGCAGAACGTGCCATCTGATAGCCAGGAGCCACCAGACCAAAAATTTTGCCGGACCACAGCGCACACTCGCCGATAGCCAGAATATCCGGATGCGAAGTCACACACTGTTCATCAATGGTGATACCACCACGCTCACCCACAACCAAACCAGCCTGACGAGCCAGACGATCTTCCGGACGGATACCCGCAGAGAACAGGATCACATCGGTTTCGAGATGAGTACCATCTTTAAACATCATGCGGTGCAGTGCACCTTCCCCGTCGACGATTTTGTCGGTGGCGGTATCGACGTGCACTTTCACGCCCAAACTGCCAATTTTGTTTTTCAGCAGATCACCGGCAACCGGATCAAGCTGCACCGGCATCAGGCGTGGTGCGAATTCAATAACGTGCGTTTCCAGACCGAGCAGACGCAGCGCGTTAGCCGCTTCCAGCCCCAGCAAACCGCCACCAACAACCACACCGGTGCGGCCACCAGCACAGGCATCACGGATTTCATCCAGGTCAGCCAGCGTGCGATAGACATAGCAACCTTTACGCTCGTGACCAGGAATAGGTGGAACGAACGGATAAGAACCGGTTGCCAGTACCATTTTGTCAAAAACATAAGATTCGCCCTGTTCGGAAGTAATAGTCTTGTTTGCCAGATCCAGCGATTCGGCTTTACAGCTCAGGATCAATGACACGCCTTTTTCGGCATACCATTCCGGATCAGCCATCTGCAGCTCTTTCGGTGCACGACCGCCGAAAACTTCGGACAGATGTACCCGGTCATAGGCGCTATCAGGCTCGGCACCTAATACGGTGACTTCGAATTGTTCCAGACCACCCGCGTTGACCAGTTGTTCAACAAAGTGGTGGCCAACCATGCCGTTACCGACGACTAACAGACGTTGCTTGCTCATGTTTATGTTCCTTAAACTACGGCACTATTTTTGATTGGATCGATTCCAATTAAATCCGTTTTAGTGGTTCTAGCACTCTTCACGCGGGTTACTGTGTCAGCACCTGCTGGCGTAATGCTCAAAAAAAACGCCCCACTGGAATTAACCAGTGAGGCGTCATTGCCTGAGTGACCAAATTGTTGGAAAGCCAAGTTGTTGGGAGGACAAGTTGGCTAATCCGTTAACAATTTAGATACATTCAGCTTTCATGCCAGTTTTAAAAGTCACGTAAAACATAGCCTTTATATGTATTTTTACCGGTTTTTCGGAGTTTCTATGATTCACGGCGGTGCAATTGCACCAGATCAGTCAACCAGCATGGCGAAGAATCTGTGACCTAGCCTGCATTAAAAATGCGATAAAACATCTGCAGCAAATTTCCCAGCAATAAAGCCAAGGCAGTTAGTTTCCAAAATAACACCGGGTTCTTTTCCAATATAGGGCGATGCTGTAAATCGGCTTCCAGCGCCCGATTCGGTACCGATATATCAGTAAAGAACTCGGAAAATGCCTCATAGCGATTTTCCGGATCGGGCTGCAGTGCTTTTTGTAATGCGGCATCAACCCAAACCGGCAGATCTTTGCGGAAGTATTTCCCCGGCGTATAGGTCAATTCGGCATAACTGTTTAATTTGCCCGCTCGCGGCGAACGCTCTTTATAAGGCAGTTTGCCAACCAGCATCTCGTAGACAATGACGCCTAACGAAAACAGATCAGAACGCATAGTGCCGGATAACCCCATCAGATATTCCGGTGCGATGTAATTCACACTCCCCTGCGGGATCGACTTATCCAGCGGCGAATTCATTTCCTGACTGCCGGCGATCTGCACAGTGCCAAAATCGAGGATTTTGACCTTGCCATCGACCGTGAGCATGATGTTTTCCGGTTTTAGATCCTGATGCACCATATCGCTTCGTTGAAAGGCACGTAATCCGGCAATGATCTGTTTGGTGATCTCTCTGACTTCGGTTAATGCAGGTTCCGGATTTTCGTTGATCCAGGTCCGTAAATCGCAGCCGACAATATATTCGCCCAGATAATACATAAACTGTTTCGGCCGTAGCGGCTTATAGGTTTTCATCACATTGGGATGATCGATGGTCAGCCCGACCCACTCTTCACGGATAAAACCATCCAGATACAGCAGATCTTCGGTGAAATATTCTGACGGCGACTTGAGCACAAACAACGCACCGGTTTCAATATCTTTGACTTTATACATATGGCTGCGCGTGCCGCTGAAGATGATATCCAGCACTTCATAACCATCAATTTTATTCCCCACCTGCAACACGGGTGGAATGGGCAATTGGGTTAGCCGCTGCTGCGTTTCATCCAGTGTTTCATTAGGCAGCGAGTCTACGGCAAGAATCAGCGCCGTGAGGTTATCGTCACTGGCTTTATATAACGCCAGATTGACCAACGCCTTAGCCTGCGCCTCCGGATCATGTTCACGTTCAAGTACATCACGCATCATTTCCAGTGTCAGCACACCATGCACACCATCAGAGGTAAGAATAATGCGATCACCCTCGCTGAGTAAGCGCTTTAAGTAATCGACCTCAAGATGTGAATCCGCCCCCAGAGCGCGCGTCAGGTGTGTGCGTTTGCCACTGGTGGCGACATGGTCAGTAGTCAGTTTTTCGAGTTGCCGATTGCTGTAGAGATAAATTCGGGTGTCACCGACATGAAAAGCATGCAACGTGGACGATTTAATCACAGCCGCAGTAAACGTGGTCAGCATGCTGTCTTTGACGCCATGATTCTGCTGGTTTTTCTGATATAACCAACGGTTCAGGCTGGTAATTACTTTAGAAGCGCTGGTGCTGACGCTCCAATTCGGCGAGGTGCTCAGATAATCATTGATGAAGCTGGTAACGGCGGTCTGGCTGGCAATATGCGAGTCTTCACAGCTGCTCACGCCATCGGCAATGACGGCCACAACCCCTTTATGATCCAGTTCGTGATGGTCTGGGATCTTAACGGCAAACGCATCCTGGTTAATGGCTTTTTGCCCGGCGATGGAATATCCGCCAACCCGAACCTGAAGGGTTTTTGCCATGCTGCTTCACCCGTAATGTTTAATCTATATTTCAAAAAAGAGAAACGGCTATTCTTATGAATAGCCGTTGTCATACATCAAGATTAACTGACTTTGATGAGTTCTACCGTGCCGTCATCGTTTATTTCTGCCATATGGCCACGAGGTTCGTTCATAAACCTTATCGCAATGATCCCCAAAATCGCGGTCGCTGCTATCACCATAAAGAAGGTCGAATAATCAACGAATGAAAGTACTGTCAGGAAAAAAACACCACCGGTATTGCCATACGCACCGGTCATGCCCGCGATTTGGCCGGTCAACCGACGTTTGATCAGCGGCACCACCGCAAACACCGCACCACAGCCGGCCTGCACACAAAACGAACAGGTGATCACGACCAGCACGGCCAAAATCAACGGCCAAGCACTGGTAATCATGGACATTGCCGTGTAGCCCAAAGCCAGCCCGGCTATGACCAGCATCAGGGTCTTTTTGCGGCCAAAATGGTCGCTCAACCAGCCACCACAAGGGCGTGCGACCAGATTCATAAAGGCAAACAGTGAACCAACCAGACCGGCATAGACCATATCTAGCTTAAACACTTCGGCGAAAAACATCGGCAACATAGACACCACCGCCAGCTCAGAACCAAAGGTGGTGAAATAAAGAATATTAACCGCAGCGACCTGTTTAAATTGGTAACGCTGAATTTCCGGTACCGGCGTATGAAAGATCTCTTTGTTGACTTTATAAACGCAGAAACAGTCGTAAACCAGAATCGCTGCAAGGATGGCGTACACCACCGATGCCATGGACTCAGAGATCAATGCGACACCGTGTGGTGACAATTTCCAAGTCACTAACACCAGGGCAATATACATTGGTAATTTCATCAGCAGCAGGAAGAAGAAATCGCCTTTGCTGGTTACCTCCAGACCCCCCATCTTTTTAGATTTAAAATAGGTGGAACCTTTCGGTGAATCGGACACGTTGAAATACCAGATAAAACTGAATATCAGACAAATCAGACCGGAAATAGCCACCGCATAACGCCAGCCATCATCACCACCAAAAAACAACGCTAATGTTGGCAGTAATATGGCCGCGGCAGCCGAACCAAAATTTCCCCAACCGCCGTAGATCCCTTCCGCGATGCCCAGTTCATTGGCCGGAAACCACTCACTGACCATACGGATGCCGATAACAAAGCCAGCACCAACAAAGCCGAGCAGCAATCTCGCCATCGCCAACTGGGCAAAATCGGTGGCGAACGCAAACCAGAAACAGGGAATACTGCCTGCAAACAATAAAAAACTGTAGGTCAAACGCGGACCAAACTTATCAGTCAGCATTCCGATAATGATACGAGCCGGAATAGTTAACGCGACATTCAGGATCAGCAGCGTTTTTACCTGCGCCATGCTGATATCCAATGATTTGGCAATCGACCCTAACAATGGCGCATGGTTAAACCACACCACAAAGGTAATAAAAAAGGCCATCCAACTCAGATGAAGAATCTTCATTTTGCCGGTAAATGACAGCATATTAAATTTATTATCTTGTTTCATACTGATTCCATCTTGTCTTGGAAACAAACCAAAAGGCGCTCGCTCCCCCACTGATACCGAAAGATTCAGGGAAGATGCGAGCGCCTTTGCTCTAAGTTGGTATGTTGAGGAATAGATAAATAACTATTCCTGGTTAGCTGAAGCTTTACGCTACGGCACTACTTTTCGTCGTTTTAGTCGTTTTCAAGCGGGTTACTTTGCTGTGTTTTTCATACAGGAAACTCAGCACTTGCTGACGTAAATGGTGATAATGCGGGTTATCAGCCAACTCAACCCGATCTCGCGGACGCGGCAGATCGATATTCAGGATCTCGCCCACGGTGGCCGACGGGCCGTTGGTCATCATCACGATACGATCCGATAACAGCACGGCTTCATCGACGTCATGCGTGATCATTATGACGGTGTTGTTTAGTTCTGCCTGAATTTCCATCACTGAATCTTGCAAATGCGCACGTGTCAGCGCATCCAATGCCCCAAATGGCTCATCCATCAGCAGCACTTTCGGTGACATCGATAACGCACGGGCAATACCGACACGTTGTTTCATACCCCCGGAAATTTCGTGCGGTTTCTTATCCAACGCATGATCCATCTGCACCAGTGACAGGTAGTAACGCACTTTCTCTTCAATCTCTTTTTTGCTGGCCTCTTTCATCACCTGACGCACCGCCAGTTCAACGTTCTGATAGACCGATAACCAAGGCAGCAGCGCGTGGTTTTGGAACACGACTGAACGTTCCGGGCCGGGGCCATCCACTTCGCGGCCATCCAGAATGATGCCGCCGGACGTGGCTTCGGTCAGACCGGCCACCAAATTCAGCACGGTACTTTTCCCACAACCGGAGTGGCCGATCAGGGAGATAAACTCACCCTTGGCGATCTTCAAGTTCACATCAACCAGTGCTTCAAAAAAGCCTTTGTCGGTTTTGAAACGCATGCCCACGGCACTTAAATCGAGATAGGTTTTGCTCATTTTCAATATCCCTATTAATTAGCGCAGTTCACTGCGTTTATCCCAAGAGAACCATTTCTGCAGTTGCAGCATGCCGCGATCCAGCATGAATCCGATGAAGCCAATCGTAACGACGGCAACCATAATGCGTGCCAGTGATTGTGAACTGCCGTTCTGGAATTCATCCCACACGAACTTGCCTAAGCCGGGGTTTTGCGCCAGCATTTCCGCCGCAATCAGCACCATCCAAGCCACGCCCAGCGACAAACGTAGACCGGTGAAAATCATCGGGATCGCTGATGGCAGTACAATCTTGCGCACATGCGTCAACGGGTCGAGTTTCAATACACGGCTAACGTTTTTCAGATCAGGGTCAATATTGGCAACACCCACGGTAGTGTTCAGCAAAGTTGGCCACAAGCTGCACAGAGTTACCGTGAATGCGGAGTTGATGAATGATTTGGCCACTACCGGGCTATCGCTGGAATAGACCGCACTCACTACCATCGTCACCAGCGGCAACCACGCTAGCGGTGAGATCGGTTTCAGGATCTGAATCACCGGGTTCAACGCCTGATACATCCATTGATTCAACCCAAGGATGATACCCATCGGAATGGCGAGCAGACTGGCGACCAGAAAACCTGTCGCTACCGTGATCAAGCTGGTGGTGATCTGATCAAAGAAAGTTGGGCGTCCGGTATACGGGCGTACCGTCGCTTTGAAAGCAGGATCGGCTTTTAACTTGTCAGCATTACGTTGCTCCTGACGTTGATAAAAGGCGGTTTTCTTTTGTTGTTCTGCTTTGTGTTCATCCACCAAGCCCATAAATTGCTGGGCGGTGGCGACCGGGCCCGGTAAAGAGCCCAGTGTAGTAGTGACCTGACTGGCAGCAATTTGCCAGAAGAACAGGAAGGCAAGCAGACCCACAAATGGAAACGCCATATTTTGCCATTTAATATTCAGTAATGCTGACATGGTTACCTCTCCTTGCTTCAGCCTTAACCCTAATTTCAACTTATATACCCAACTCCAAGTACGAAGGGTATTTACAGCTTCTGATCGCCTTTCAAACCTATCGGGAATTGCTTCAGATAATCGTTAGGTTTGCGGCCATCGTAGGTAATGCCATCAATGAAATGGTTATCCGGCGCCTTGTAACCTGTCTCTTTCGCGAAGTCAGGGAAATCGCTCACCTTCATTTTGCCTTCAGCAATCAGCTCTTCTGCGGCCTGACGGTAAATTTCGGGCTGATATACTTTCTTCGCGATATCGGCATACCAGTTGTCTGGTTTGGCTTCTGGCAACTGGCCCCAACGACGCATTTGTGTCAGATACCAAATCGCATCGGAGTAATACGGGTAAGTCGCGTTATGGCGGAAGAAGATGTTGAAATCAGCAGCCGGACGCTTATCACCTTTTTCGAATTCAAAGGTGCCAGTCATGGAGTTCGCGATCACTTTAGCATCCGCGCCCACGTATTCAGGTTTAGCCAGCATGCTGACTGCTTCCTGACGATTGCCGTTGTTGTTTTGATCCAACCAGTAAGCGGCACGGATCAGCGCTTTCACTAAATGAATGTGAGTATTGGGATATTTGTCAGCCCAGGCTTTCGACACACCGAACACTTTCTCGGGGTTGTTGTGCCAGACATCATCATCAGTCACGACCGGCACACCGATACCTTTCGCTACTGCAGCCTGGTTCCATGGCTCCCCGACGCTGTAACCTAAGATGGTGCCGGCTTCCAACGTGGCTGGCATTTGCGGTGGTGGCGTCACTGACAACAGCACATCGGCTTGTTGTTGCCCGGTGTTATCCCCTTTCAGTGGTGCATAGAAGCCCGGATTCAGGCCACCCGCCGCCAACCAATAACGCAATTCGTAGTTATGGGTAGAAACCGGGAACACCATGCCCATATTGAAGGCCTTACCCTGATCTTTGTAAGACTTAACGACTGGTTTCAAAGCATCGGCTTTGATTGGATGCACGGGTTTACCATCCGCACCCTTTGGTACGTTGGCTTTCATTGCGTCCCAGATTTTATTGGAAACCGTGGTCGCATTACCGTTCAGATCCATGCTGAACGCGGTCACAACATCCGCTTTAGTGCCGATACCCACTGTGGCGCCCAGCGGTTGGCCAGCCAGCATATGTGCACCGTCTAATTCACCGGTGATCACGCGATCGAGCAACACCTTCCAGTTGGCTTGTGCTTCCAGCGTGACATACAGCCCTTCATCTTCGAAATAACCTTTTTCGTAGGCCACTGCCAGTGGTGCCATGTCGGTTAATTTGATGAAACCTAATTTCAGCTCTTCTTTCTCAGGGGCGCCAACTTGCGCCTGCACCGCAGTTGAAACTAATACTGCACTTACCATCAGAGCCACTGCATTGCGTTTTAATTTGATCATTCCATTGCTCCAAAAAAAAACGCCTCACTGGTTAATTCCAGTGAGGCGCCATTGCCTGAGTTACCAAATTGTAGGAAGCCGTCGTTGGCTGATCCGTTTACAATTTTGATACATTCAGCTTTCGTGCCAATCTTAAAACCCCTTAAAAGATGGCTTTTTTATGCATTTTTTAACGAATTTATAAAAAGTTCTGTTTCAAATCGGTGCATTCGCACCGGATCAGTCAACCAGCGTGGCGAGAATCTTGCGCGCAAGATCACCCATAGTCTGGTGATTCTTCATTGCAGTAGAACGCATCACTTTATATGCGGTCTCTTCATCTAAGCCCTGAACTTTCATCAAACGTGCTTTAGCTTGTTGCACCAGCTTATTTTCTTCCAACCGTTTAGAGAGATCATCGACCGCCAATTGCTGCTTACGCATCACTTCTTGTTGCAGACGGGCTTGTTTCAGCCAGCTTTCTACCGGCTCTTTCTCTTCTACCCGATGCGGCACCAGCGTAACGCCTGCTTCCAATAACACTTGCTGCTGGCTTTCAGGTAAATTTTCCATAAATACCACCACTGGCAAGCCTTGGCTTGCCAGGGCCGATGCCACTAAACGCCATTCTGCGGGTAAACGCCGGCAATCAATCATCACTCCATGAATACCACCCGGAGGGTGCATAGGGTCGATTTGCCGGACTAAATAAGGCTCATGACCATAACGACTTAATAACAAACCCAGGCGGTTTGCCTGGGCTATGTCGTCGCTATAAATCAGGATCTTCGAATAACTCATCCATGATTCCTAATAGAAGATCTACGCTACCGATTGCAGTAAGGTTTCTGCCATATCACCTAACTCGGCACGTAACTGAACTACCTCACCCATGATCATCAAAACTGGCGTTAATCCAGTTAAAGTATGTGCGGTTTGCTCCAGACACGCCAATGTCGTGACCTCAACCCGTTGCCGACGCGTCGTACCTGCCACGACCAAAGCAATTGGCAGATCAGCCGGTGCCCCCGCTTGCAACAACCCGCGGCGCAATTCCGTTGCGCGCTCGAGCCCCATATAAAACACCAAAGTGCCACCCGCTTTGACTAAACCACTCCAGCCATGAAATTCACTGCCGTCTTGCACATGACCGGTCACCAGCGTCACCGAACGAGATAACCCACGATGCGTGAGTGGAATACCGGTTGCTGCTGCACAACCAATGGCAGCGGTAATTCCCGGCACAACTTCAAACGGCACACCATTCGCCACCAGCAAGAGAGCTTCTTCACCGCCACGACCAAACACATACGGATCACCACCTTTAAGTCGAACAATCCGTTTGTATTTTCCCGCCAGTGTCACCAGTAACTCGGAAATATCTTCCTGCTTCAGGCTGGGCTGCCCACAACGTTTACCGACATCGTAACGAGCAGCCGACGCGGGGATCAGTTGCAGAATGTCGTCACTGACCAAACGATCAAAAACCACCACATCGGCTTGCTGAATAGAGCGCAGCGCTTTTACCGTCAACAGATCCGGGTCACCGGGGCCGGCCCCGACTAACGAAACAAATCCTTTCATTTTCTGGCCCTCATCTCTGGCGACTAAACTTCACTAACGCTGGTGTGTTTATGCAGCAATTTCTTCAATTCCACGACACAGGTTCCGCAATTCGTGCCGCAACGCAGCAAACTTTGCAGGCCACTTAATTCAGAAATACCCTGCTCACCAATCGCATCCACGATCTGTTTTTCACTGACACGGAAACAAGAGCAAATCATGCGGCTATCGCCTGCCAATGCTTGTTCCAACGTGGTGGAAAGTGCGGTGCTGTTCATTGGTAAACCCAGTAACCCAGCCAGCAGATCGATATTCACCTGCTGATGAGTAGTGCCCACCAGCAGTAACCCGATAATACGACCTTGATTGAGCTTCACCGCCAGCCAGCCGCCTTTCAGCGGTAAACGTAACCAACGGCCTTGTTGCGCCAGTTGAAACCAGACCTGTTCGGCGGTGCGATTTTCATCGGTCAGACGGCGACATTCCCCCGCATCTAACGGGCGACGCGCCCACCAGCTTACTTCTAATTCCGGTTCATGCTGACCGACCCACAAGCCATGCCACTTCACATTAACCGCTTCTGGTACCACTTCAGTCTGTTTAAATTGCGGCTGACCAGAAACAGCATCGGTAACCGGCGCTACCAGACGGTTGACACCCGAGCAGGATGAGAAATCATCTGACCAATGCATTGGCATAAATGCTTCACCATCGCGCAGGCCATCATCACGCCCCAACAAAGCCATCACTGAGCCTTGCAGGGAATTAATGCGGATCAATGCGCCTTCGGTAAATCCACTGTTCAGAATGGTCTGATGGTTTACATACACTTTTGGCAGCGGTTCTGTTTCCATTAATCGCGGCAGATGACCGGTACGGGTCATGGTGTGCCATTGATCACGCAGACGACCGGTATTTAACAACCAGCTGCCTTCCTGACGTTCTGCTTTACGTTTGAGCACTGGCTCTTGCGGGGTCACCGGCACCAGATTGGCGCGGCCATTGAAGGTTGAGAACACACCATCGGTAAACAGACGGCTGCTTTCTACTGTCTTATCAGCTGGTAACGGCCATTGGCGCGGTGTGAATTGTTCATACTCAGCATCGGTCATCGTTGCCAAGGCAGAGATATCGAACTGACGTGTCGTATTTTCAAAACCGGACAATTCAGCATGTTCACGGAAAATATCGGCAGTGTTGTCGTAATTGAATGCATCGGCAAAACCCAGACGTTTACCTAATTGCGTTAATGCCCACCAATCCGGTTTTGCCTCGCCCGGCGCTTGCGTAAACGCACGTTGACGTGTCATGCAGCGTTCAGAATTGGTGACTGTGCCGGAACGCTCGCCCCAGCCTGCTGCGGGTAACAACAGATGTGCAAACTGCGCAGTATCGGTTTTCGGTGTCATTTCTGACACTACCAGAAATTCGCATTTCGCCAGCGCTTCGCGCACCTGCACCGAGTCAGGCAGCGACACCGCTGGGTTGGTCGCAATCACCCACAATGCGCGGATTTTGCCCTCACCCACGGCTTTAAACATATCGACAGCTTTTAAGCCCGGCTTACGGGCAATGTTTGGCGCATTCCAGAAGCGAGCTACGCGATCGCAGTTTTCGTCGTTGAAAGTCATGTGGGATGCTAACTGCGTTGCCAGTCCACCCACTTCACGACCACCCATCGCGTTTGGCTGTCCGGTCATTGAAAACGGGGAAGCGCCCGGCTTGCCGATACGCCCCGTCAACAGATGCGGGTTGATCAGGCTATTGCCTTTGTCGGTGCCCTGATTGGATTGATTAATACCCTGACAAAACAGCGTAACCGCTTTTTCATTCTCACCAAACCAGCGGTAGAAAGTCTGCAATTCGCTGATGGTTAAGCCGCATTTTTCCGCAACCCGTGCCAGCTCATATTCCGGCGCCATTATCAGTGCATGCAGCTCACTAAAGCCGTTGACGTGATTTTCGATATAAGCGTTATCAACCAGATCGTGTTCCAGCAGATAACGACTTAAACCGTTAAATAACCAGACATCACTACCAGGGCGTACCGCTAAATGTAAATCGGCCTGTTCTGCGGTCATGGTTTTACGCGGATCAATCACCACCATCTTCATTTCCGGGCGACGCGCACGCGCTTGCTGGATGCGACGGAAGATCACCGGATGTGTCCATGCGGTATTCGCACCGGCAATGACCAGCAGATCCGCTAATTCCAGATCGTCATAACAACCAGGCACCACATCTTCACCAAAAGCACGACTGTGCGCCATCACCGCTGAAGACATACATAAGCGGGAGTTAGTATCAATATTCGCAGCTCCGATGAAACCTTTCATCAGTTTGTTAGCCACATAATAATCTTCGGTGAGCAGCTGGCCGGACACATAAAACGCGACCGATTCAGGCCCGGTTTCCGCAATGATCTGGCTAAAACGTGTTGCCATTTCATCGAGTGCAGTATCCCAACCTACCTGTTGACCATGTAATCGCGGGTATAACAGACGATTAGGAAACGCCAGCGTTTCCAGCAAGCTACCGCCTTTGACACACAACGCCCCACTGTTCGCAGGATGTTCTGTATCACCTGTTAATGTTTTGGCATCATCTACCGTGATCCCACAACCGACGCCACAATAAGTGCAACTGGTATGAACACGACTCATCCTTGCCTCTCAAAAATAAAAAAACGTCCGGCCCCTCAAGAGAGCGCGGACGTCGATGTCCCAAATCTAATTTAATATTTTTAATACAAGTTTCATGCCGTTTTAAACAACTTGATAACAAAGGCTTTTCTTGGGAATGGCCAGTAAAACGCACCACAATTGAACAATAATGGAAATGGAACGCCCTAATAGCGCACAATTTTGGATATTACTGAGCTGGAATTAGGCTCTCTGGAGAAAGGTGTATGAAAGCCGAAATCCTAGAAAATGACGTTACATCATTGAACCGCACAATGTTGGAATAGTCTGTAGTCGGCTGCTATCTTCAAATAGAGGATCCATCCACTCAGGGAGGCGATTATGCAAAGTCGTGAAAAGGTTCTCGAGTATCTGTCCACCGATTATCGTGTAACGGGCCTCACCGCCAGCGAAGCTTTAATCAACATCACTCCTGCTATGTCTTTATTCTTATCTCAGGACGATAAGCATTTCTTCCAGCTCCATGGTGATGACCCTTGTCATGAAGTTGCCAAGGCATGCAATTCCGAGCATGTATGGCACGGTAACGAGAACATGAAATAGAGAATCAGCTGATCGACGCGAATTAACTCGCACATGCAGAGCGAGTGGTATGTTCAAGGCCGACGGCCCTAACGGACCCCGGCCTTAACTATAATGACATCAAAGGAGACTGTTACTCAGCCACAATTCTTTTTATAGTGGTCGGTAAATCAAACAGATAAAGAGGTTCAGTAATGAAGGTGCTCTTTGCTGCAGAAGAACACGCTTGGGGCGGTATTCTCAATAAATTTCGTCACGCGTTACCTGATGTAGAATTTGTAGCGGCGGGAGGCTATGCAACACAGTCGCTGCAAGGTTTTGATGTGCTTATCCCCACCATGACCAAGATCGATGCCTGTTTACTTGCCACCGCAGACCATCTCAAATTGATCCAGCAAATCGGTGCCGGTCTGGAAGGGGTCGACCTTGAAGCGGCTAAGCAACATCACATTGCCGTTGCCAACGTGCCGACCGATATCTCCGGCAATGCCGATTCCGTTGCTGAATTAGGTATCTACATGATGCTGGCACTGGCGCGTAATGCGCATGCCATTCCTCAGCATTTCCAGCAACGGGAATCAGGGCGCCCCATGGGCTTAGGGCTAAAAGGAAAAACTGTCGGCTTGATTGGTCTGGGTGGTATCGGTAAAGCGTTAGCTAAACGTCTGACCGCATTCGATATGCACCTGATCGGTATCAAGCAGCATCTAGATCCCTCTTTTGCCAAAACTCATCATCTAGATTGGTTAGGCACGCTAAATGAATTGCCAATCTTGCTGCAACAAGCGGACTTTGTCGTACTCAGCCTGCCTGATAGCCCGCAGACACACCATATTTTGAATCAGCAAACCTTCCGCCAGATGAAAGCCGGCAGTTATCTGATCAACCTCGGCCGTGGTGGTCTCATTGATAAAGATGCGCTCGAAACAGCCTTAAAAACCGGCCACCTCGCTGGCGCGGGTCTCGATGTATTCTGGCAGGAACCGCCTGATCCCGCAGATCCAATATTCCAGCAAAATATCATTGCGACTCCGCATATTGGTGGCGTTACCGATATTTCCGTGCAAGGTATTTTTGAGGCCGCTTGCGACAATATCCGCCGCTTACAAGCGGGTGAACAGATCCTTCATCGGCATGCTTAAATTTGATATTTGGCAAACTCTACGAGGTAAAAATGAAACCGAACATCGTGCTTTACCGCAAAATTCCTGATGACCTGTTCGCTCGATTGCAGGAACAGTGTCAGGTTACTTTTTTTGATGGCATCAATGCAGATAACCGTGCTGCTTTTATCAAAGCGTTAGCTGAGGCAGAAGGTGTTATCGGCACTGGTGTAAAATTCACCAATGAATTAATGGCTGCCGCACCGAAACTCAGAGCCGCATCCACCATTACTGTTGGCTATGACGATTTTGACGTAGCGAAATTGTCAGAACGGGGTGTTGCGCTGATGCATACACCCGGCGTGCTGACCGAAACCACCGCGGACACTATTTTCACCTTGGTATTATGTGCCGCGCGCCGTATCACCGAACTGGCGACGAAAGTAAAAAACGGAGAATGGCAAAGTAGCATCGGGCCAGATTGGTATGGCTCAAATGTGCATGGTAAAACCATTGGCGTTCTGGGCATGGGCCGCATTGGTTATGCCGTAGCTAAGCGTGCACACTTTGGTTTTGATATGAACGTGATTTACTATAATCGTTCTGCCAAACCTGAAGCCGAACAACAATTAAATGCCCGTCGTTGTTCACTGGATGACGTGCTGGCAGAAGCCGATTTTGTCTGCAATGTCTTACCGCTCACGCCGGAAACCTATCACATCATTAATCGTGATGCCTTGGCAAAAATGAAGCCTTCGGCATTTTTCATTAATGGTGGCCGTGGTGCTTCCGTTGATGAAGCCGCATTAGTTGAAGCCTTAAAATCAGGTGTCATTCAAGGTGCTGGCTTAGATGTGTTTGAAAAAGAACCGTTGCCCGTAAATTCAGAATTACTGACGTTACCGAATGTGGTCGCCCTGCCTCACATCGGCTCTGCTACGCATGAAACCCGCTATGCAATGTCGAAACTGGCGGTAGAAAACCTGCTGGCGGCTTTAAATGGTGATCTTTCAAAAAATTGCGTTAACCCTTCAGTTATTCAGTAAATTTATTCTCAATAAGCGCCCATGTGCCATGATTAAGGAGGATACTAATCCGGCGTACATTGCACATGGAGCGCATGATGACTGATCCCGCATTCTCTTCTTCTCAGTTTCACACCCACACCGCTGACCAGGTTTTAAAAGCGGTTAACTCTCAGGCTGATGGTCTTAGCAGTGAACAAGTTCGGCAACGGCAACAACAATTCGGCGCCAACCGTCTTACCCCGCCAATTGGTGAAAGCAGTTGGATAAAACTGTTACGCCAATTTAATAACGTGCTGATTTACGTATTAATTGTGGCTGCCATCATGAGCTGGTTACTTGGCCGCTGGACAGATGGTGCGGTCATTTTTGCCGTGGTGATCATCAATGGCATTTTTGGATTTATTCAGGAAGGCAAAGCCGAGCAAGCGTTAGCGTCGATTCGCAGTATGCTGCGCGTGCATACCCATGTTTTACGTGACGGTGTGCGGCAGCAGGTCGATTCCGAAGTATTAGTGCCTGGCGATATTGTATTACTGGAATCGGGTGACAGTGTGCCTGCAGACTTGCGATTGCTTGAAGGTATTAATTTAGCTGTGCAGGAAAGTGCGCTCACGGGTGAATCATTCAGTGTGCAAAAACAAGTTGAACCGGTAGCAATAGAAACGCCGTTGGCGGAACGTTTATGTATGCTTTATGCCGGCACTTTGGTTACGCAAGGCCGCGCGCGTGGCGTCATTATTGCCATTGGGGATAATACCGAAATTGGTAAAATCGGCAGTATGTTGCGATCTGTCGAGCCACTAGCTACTCCGCTGATGAAACAATTGGGGGAATTGGGGCATACGCTGACCAAAGCAATTCTGATATTGACCGGATTTACGTTCCTGTTCGGCTGGATCTGGCGCAATTATCCGGTCGATGAACTGTTCATGGCCGCAGTAGGTCTGGCGGTAGCGGCCATTCCAGAAGGTTTACCTGCCGTTATTACTATTACTTTGGCTATTGGTGTACAACGAATGGCCAGCCATAAAGCCATTATTCGCCGTTTACCCGCCGTGGAAACATTGGGGTCAGTATCGGTGATCTGCACCGATAAAACCGGCACACTCACCCGCAATGAAATGAGCGCACAATCGGTACAACTCAGTAATGGTGAATTGGCGATCGGTGGGGTCGGTTATCATCCGCAAGGTGATATTTCGGCCGAACAGCAACCACTGAATTCCGCACAAAAAGTGACGTTGCAACGACTGGCAACGGCGGCGATCCTTTGTAACGATGCTCGCTTTGATCAAAGCACATCACCCTGGCAATTGCATGGTGATCCGACTGAAGGCGCATTGCTTATTTTGGCGGCAAAAGCAGGTCTAGACCCGGCAGCAGTTCAACAAGCGACGCCTCGATTGGCGGAAATACCGTTTGAATCGAGCCATGGTTATATGGCAACGCTGCATAATGCACCCGAAGGTTCAGAAACCCCATTTCAGTTATTACTTAAAGGTGCGCCAGAGCGTGTACTCTCTTTTTGCTCTCACATCTGGACACCCGCCGGCCCATTGCCTCTGCATACTGATGAATGGCAAGTCGCCATTGATAGCTTCGCTTCACGAGGGCAACGTGTGTTGGCACTGGCGGAAGCCGACTGCAATATCAGTTCATTGCCACTACCTACAGATGGCTCATCCAGCCCCGATCTTTCCTCTTTCCAATTCAAGTTATTAGGTCTGGTTGGCATCATGGACCCGCCCCGCGAAGAGGCAAGACAGGCTATTGCACAATGCCAGCAAGCTGGGATCCACGTCATTATGGTGACCGGTGATCATGCCAGTACCGCCGCGGCAATCGGTGCTCAGTTAGGTTTAAGTGCACCATTACAAATTCTAACTGGTACGGAATTGGAGCAATTACCTGAACACGAATTACAAACCCGAGCCGCAGAAATCGATATCGTGGCCCGCGCCACGCCGGCACATAAACTGCGTCTTGTCGCCGCCTTACAAGCGGGGCAACAAGTGGTCGCAATGACTGGCGATGGCGTAAATGATGCTCCGGCATTGAAACGAGCCGATATTGGTGTGGCAATGGGGATGAAAGGCACCGAAGCCGCGAAAGAAGCGGCAGGAATGGTGCTGGCGGATGATAACTTTGCGACATTGCGCACTGCAGTGCTGGAGGGGCGAACTGTTTACGATAACTTGCGTAAAGCCTTGGTTTTCCTCTTACCAACCAATGGAGGGCAAGCACTGGTCATGATAGCCGCCATTTTATTGGGGATCACCCTGCCGATCACACCGGTGCAAATTTTGTGGATCAACATGGTTAGTGCCATAACGCTCTCTTTGCCGTTAGTGTTTGATAAAGCCGCCGCAAATATCATGCAACGCGCCCCTCGGCAAAATGATGAAGCCTTACTCAGTAATATCTTATTATTCCGTATCGCGTTTGTGTCTGTCTTATTGATGGGGTTAACACTGGTACTTTATAACTGGAGTACCCTGCATCAGGCTGATTTAGCCCGCGCCAGAACTGTCGCTATCAACAGTTTAGTCGGTGCCGAAATGGTGTATTTGATCAGCTGCCGCTCATTGCTTAATTCAACGCTGTCCCTTACTAGTTGGCTGGATAATGGTTACGCACTGCTGGCGATATTTTTGCTGTCACTTATGCAGCTGGCGCTCACCTACTTCCCCTTCATGCACATATTATTTGGCACGGCCGCCCTCGATCTCCATGACTGGTTAATCATTGTGGCTAGTTGTTTACTGCTGTATCTATTGATGGAAGCAGAAAAACAGTTCACACCTCGTTTACTGTTCAGGAATGAAAAATAATGAAATTAGAGCTGAAATACCTTTCATTACGAAAAATTCCAACCGCCATTTGGGTCTTGGGTTTTGTCAGCATGCTGATGGATGTATCGTCGGAACTGATCCATAGTTTATTGCCTTTATTTATGGTCACCACATTGGGTGCCAGCACCCTGATGGTGGGTCTTATTGAAGGGTTAGCCGAAGCAACTGCGCTGATCGTGAAGGTATTTTCGGGTGTTATTAGTGATTATTTTGGCAAACGCAAATGGCTGGCTGTGACTGGTTACGCGCTGGGCGCATTCACAAAACCGGTCTTTGCTCTCTCTAGCAGCATCGGGTTGGTGCTTACCGCCCGTTTGACTGATCGTGTGGGCAAAGGCATTCGTGGCGCACCACGTGATGCGCTGGTCGCCGATATAACACCACCAGAATTAAGAGGTGCCGCCTTTGGTTTGCGTCAATCATTGGATACAGTCGGCGCCTTTGTCGGGCCATTATTGGCCGTTGGGTTAATGCTATTGTGGGCCAATGACTTTCGGGCCGTATTCTGGGTCGCCGTGATCCCAGGGTTTCTGGCAGTATTGTTACTGATTTTCGGTATTTCTGAACCGGAGTCACATGCCACAGCACAACGGACAAACCCTCTGGTCATGGCTAATTTGCAACGACTGGATAGCCGTTATTGGTGGATAGTCGGTATTGGCAGTATTTTTACTCTTGCCCGATTCAGTGAAGCGTTTTTAGTCTTACGCGCCCAAGATAGCGGGGTTCCTATTGCTTACATCCCCTTGGTCATGGTGTTGATGAATATCGTTTATGCCCTCTCCGCTTATCCGTTTGGTCATCTGTCTGACCATGTCAGCCGTTATAAATTACTGGGTTATGGCTTGGTGATGTTACTCGCGGCAGATCTGGCATTAGCAGTAGATGGACACTGGAGCATCTTATTACTTGGTATTGTGCTCTGGGGTCTGCATATGGGGTTAACGCAAGGTATTCTGGCTGCGCTGGTGGCCGATACCGCACCCGCCGATCTTCGGGGCACGGCATTTGGCTTTTTTAACCTAGCCAGTGGAGTCGCTTTATTGATTGCCAGTGTCGTCGCCGGTTGGTTGTGGGATAGCTTCGGCGCATCAGCGACATTTCTGGCTGGTGCCGGATTTTGTGGAATGACATTACTGTTGGTGACGTTAAATAGCCGATTAAGCCCGCACTGATATTATTTTATTAATTGCGATATAAAGGGCATATTCCGGTATTTATCATTCCAAGGTAATCCGTAACCAACCAGTAAATCATCGTTTTTCATTTCGTAAGCAAAATGCTGATCTATTGGAATATTTACCCTACCCGGTTTAACAAACAGCGTCGCAACCGAAATGGATTTTACACTGTAATTTTGTGCTAAAAATTCAACGATCCGCTTCATAGTGCCACCTGATTCGATTGCATCGTCAACCAAAACCACATGCCGGTTAGTTATATTTATGTTTTGGTGATATATGATGGCTGAGGCATTATTCCTCTCTCCCGGAGTATGCGGGCAAGAAATGTAATCCATTGAAACATCAAAATTTAACTGTCTGACCAAATCAGCAGTAAACAAAATACCACCCGGTACAACCGTAATAAAAACAACATCGTCATGTCTAAATTTCTTGTTTAGTTGATCGGCGACCTGACTCACGCCAGTTTTAATCTGATCTGAATTGAAAACTACTTCACCGATATGTTTGTTCATAAAGAAATTCTCTGTTGTTGGTTCATCAGCATATTAAACATGAATTAAAGACAAAACCGATGCCGGTAATTGTATTTATCAATTTTTTCTCTCATATGCTTCATTTCAGGCTCATTTGTTACCGGAAACTCTCCCAAAGACCTATTTTTTCCATGGAATAGTGACCCGCCTCATATTTTCAAAAAGCGGAAATGGATCTTTTGATGGGACCGGTCCCATAATCATCTCATCGAACCGAATATCTTCGTCAAATATCTTTTGCTGGTATCTATACCATAAAGATATTGATCGTATACACCTGATTAATAAGGATTTATATGAGTAAGGAAATTGTCGTCGTCACTTCAGCCTATGGGGCTGACACTGTTAGAGAACTTGGCGGACAAGCAGCACTTCTGCCGATGATTAAAGCCAGCGGCGCTGACGGCGTAGAGATCCGCCATGAATTGCTAACTTCAACCGACCAACTGGATGAACTGGCTTCGCAAATCAGTGCCCATGGCCTGTTTGCAGTTTATTCCGTGCCGGAATCACTGCTGACAGAAGATGGTCAGCCAGAGCTGGAACGACTGGCGCTGCATCTGAAAAATGCGGCTCGCCTGAAAGCCCGCACACTGAAACTACCTCTGGGCACACTGACCAACGCTACCGATTTATCCAGCATTAGCGCAGTGCTCAAAGCACAGCCAGTTAAGCTGTTGATTGAAAACGATCAAACCGTAGAAGGCGGTCGCATCAGCCCGTTAATCACATTCTTCGGTATGGTGATTTCGCAGAAATTACCGGTTGCCATGACTTTTGATATGGCGAACTGGAACTGGTTGAACGAAGACGCGTTTGTCGCAGCCAGAGCACTGGCTGCCCAGGTTGCTTATGTGCATGTCAAAGCCAGCCATAACGACCAAGGCAAAGTAAAAGCTATCGCGCTGGACCACAGCGATGGCAGTTGGAAAGACTTGCTGGCAATGCTGCCGACCAATGTGCCTCGCGGTATCGAATTTCCACTGGAAGGCGCAGATCTGACTGAAGTAACCCGTTATTACGTGGCTAAATTGAAAGAGGTGCAATGATAAATGACAACACAAGCTCACACTAAATCTGCCGAACTCGATGTCGTCACCTTCGGTGAAGCCATGATGATGTTTGTCGCCACACAAACCGGTGATTTACATCGCGTGGAACAATTTGTTCGCCGTGCCGCTGGTGCAGAATTGAATGTCGCCATTGGTCTGGCGCGTCTTGAACTGAAATGTGGCTGGGTCAGCCGCTTGGGTAATGACTCATTTGGCCGATTCATTCAAGACACATTGGACAAAGAACATGTCGATCGCCGGGCGGTCACCATCGATAACGCCTACCCTACCGGCTTTCAGCTTAAATCTAAAGCCGAAAATGGGACCGATCCCACTGTGGAATATTTCCGCAAAGGATCAGCCGCCAGCCACCTCTCGCTGGCTGATTTTAACGAAGCCTATTTTGGCAGTGCTCGTCATCTGCATTTAAGCGGTGTGGCGGCAGCGTTGTCACCGACGTCATACGAATTATCCGCTTATGCCGCACAGTGGATGCGCGCGCATGGCAAAACCGTTTCGTTTGATCCGAACTTGCGCCCTGTGTTGTGGCGTTCCGAAAAAGAGATGGTGACACAGTTGAACAAACTGGCTTTTGCTGCCGACTGGGTGCTGCCCGGCATGAAAGAAGGCCGCATTCTGACCGGCTTTACGACACCGGAAGCGGTTGCTGATTTCTATCTCGATGGTGGTGTGAAAGCAGTCGTCATTAAAACCGGTGAAGAAGGTGCTTATTACAAAACAGCAGAGGGTGAAAAAGGAATCGTCCCTGCTGTGTTCGTGAAAAACGTCGTGGATACCGTAGGTGCTGGTGATGGTTTCGCTGTTGGCGTTATCAGCGCATTACTGGAAGGAAAAACAATAAGAAATGCTGTCGCTCGCGGTAACTTTATTGGTGCCCGGGCAATTCAGGTAATTGGTGATAGTGAAGGTATTCCAACAAGAAAAGCTCTGACTGCAGAGATGACGATGACTGAAGAAACCGACATGGTTTCTGCATAACAATTTAAAGAGGAACCAGTATGAATACTAAGCTCCCTGCCCCATCCAGATGGTGGCACATCATGCCGATTGTGTTTATTACCTACAGTCTGGCTTATCTCGACCGGGCCAACTACAGTTTTGCGGCCGCTGCCGGTATTAACCAAGATTTGGGCATCACCAAAGGGATGTCATCCCTGCTCGGTTCACTGTTTTTCCTGGGATATTTTTTCTTTCAGATCCCGGGTGCTATTTACGCTGAAAAACGCAGCGTGCGGAAACTGATTTTCCTCTGCGTATTGTTATGGGGTGCTTGTGCTGCCTTAACTGGCTTGGTCAGTAATATCCCGATGCTGATCATCATCCGCTTTACACTCGGCGTGGTGGAAGCGGCAGTCATGCCAGCGATGCTGATTTATATCAGTAACTGGTTTACTAAATCTGAACGCTCACGCGCCAATACCTTCCTGATCCTAGGTAACCCCGTCACAGTGTTGTGGATGTCGGTACTTTCCGGTTATCTGATCCAGGCGCTGGGCTGGCGTGAAATGTTCATTCTGGAAGGTTTACCGGCCGTACTGTGGGCTTTCTACTGGTGGAAAACCGCACGTGACAAACCGCAACAGGTTAACTGGCTGACTCAGCAAGAAAAAGATGACCTGAGCAAAATCATGGCTGATGAGCAGAAGAACATCAAACCAGTTCGTAACTATGCGGAAGCGTTTAAATCCAAGAATGTGATCCTGTTATGCGCTCAATATTTCTGCTGGAGTATTGGTGTGTATGGCTTCGTGCTCTGGTTGCCGTCCATTATTCGTGGTGCCTCCAATATGGGGATGGTCCAAACCGGCTGGTTATCTTCCGTTCCGTATCTGGCCGCTACCATTGCGATGATCACCGTGTCCTGGTTATCTGACCGCATGCAAAACCGCAAACTATTTGTGTGGCCAATGCTGCTGATCGGTGCGGTTTGCTTCCTGGGTTCCTTCTTATTGGGTGCTGATAATTTCTGGTTGTCTTACACACTGCTGGTAATTGCTGGTGCTTCTATGTACGCCCCATATGGCCCGTTTTTCGCCATCATTCCGGAAATGCTGCCGAAAAATGTCGCCGGTGGCGCGATGGCGCTGATCAACAGCATGGGTGCGTTAGGTTCCTTCATCGGTTCATGGGTGGTGGGTTATCTGAATGGTGCGACAGGCAGCCCTGGTGCGTCTTACATCTTCATGGGCAGTGCGCTGTTTGTGTCAGTCGTCCTGACTCTCATCGTAAAACCAAACGCTGATGAGCAATCAGCCCACTCATTACCGCAAGCAGCTTAAGAGGGAATTAGCATGAAACCGAATGTTGTACTGTACAAAAAAATCCCTGCTGACCAGCTGGAACGTCTGCAAAGCCACTTCAACGTGGCTTTCTTTGAGGGCATTACCGACGCTAATCGCGCTGATTTTATTGGCGCACTCAATAACGCAGAAGGACTGATTGGGGCAAGTTGCCCCATCACTGCCGACTATCTAAATGCAGCCCCGGCTCTGCGTGCTATTTCCACCATCTCTGTCGGTGTTGACCAGTTTAATGTGCCTGACTTAACGGAACGGAAAATCAACCTGATGCATACCCCAAGTGTATTGACTGAAACCACCGCAGATACCATTTTCACGCTGGTGTTAAACAGTGCCCGCCGGGTGATTGAAATGGCGGAAATGGTGAAGGAAGGCCGCTGGACCCGCAGTATTGGGGTCGATTGTTATGGCACCGACGTAAACGGCAAAACGATCGGCATTCTTGGTATGGGGCGTATTGGTTATGCCGTCGCCAAACGTGCGTATGCCGGTTTTGGCATGTCGGTGCTGTATTACAACGACGTAGCAAACCCGATGGCGGAACAGGATTTCAAAGCCCGCCGCTGCGAGTTAGATGACCTGCTCGCACAATCTGATTTTGTCTGTGTGGTGTTGCCGCTGTTGTCGGAAACCGAAAAGTTCATTGGCAAAGCACAGCTGCAGAAAATGAAACCAAGTGCCTTTTTGATCAATGGTTCACGCGGCAAAATTGTCGATGAAGCTGCCTTGATTGATGCCTTGCAACAAGGTGTGATCCGCGGTGCGGGGCTGGACGTGTTTGAGAAAGAACCGCTGCCAGCCGATTCACCACTGTTGTCATTATCGAATGTGGTCGCCCTGCCGCATATCGGCTCGGCAACACATGAAACCCGCTATGCGATGGTGCGTTGTGCCGTCGATAACTTGATTGCCGCACTCAATAACGATGTTTCGGTGAACTGTGTTAATCCGGCAGCCCGAGCCCGTTGATTGTCTAAAAGGAACTGAAGTATGCATCCTGTAATCCGGCAAGTAACTGAACGTATTCGTCATCGCAGCGAACAAAGTCGTCAGCAATATATTGAGCTGATGCAGCAGCAAGCGGCACAAGGCAGACCGCGGGCACAACTGGCCTGCGGTAATCTGGCGCACGTGGTTGCCGCCTGCCCGCAGGCACAGAAATCGACATTGATGGATATGACACGTTGTAATGTCGGGATCATCACGGCGTATAACGACATGCTGAGTGCCCACCAGCCCTATGCCGACTATCCGGCACAAATCAAAGCGGTGGTTAGCGCGCTGGGCCATTCAGCGCAAGTGGCTGGCGGTGTACCAGCAATGTGCGATGGCGTCACGCAAGGTCAGGCTGGCATTGATCTGTCGCTGTTTTCCCGAGATGTCATCGCGCAAGCGACAGCTGTTTCACTGAGTCACAACGCCTTTGACGCCACCTTGCTGCTGGGGATCTGCGACAAAATCGCCCCCGGCCAACTGATGGGCGCACTGGCCTTTGGGCATCTGCCAACCGCGTTTATCCCCGCAGGGCCAATGAGCACCGGCATCAGCAATGATGAAAAAGTGCAGGTCCGACAACAATATGCGGCCGGAAAACTGGGGCGCGATGCCTTGCAGGCGATGGAAAATCAGGCTTATCACAGCCACGGTACCTGCACTTTCTATGGCACAGCCAACACCAACCAGCTGGTGTTTGAAGCGATGGGCCTGATGCTACCCGGCTCGGCATTTGTGCATCCGGATGATCCGTTGCGGCTGGCGCTGACAGAAAAAGCCTCCGCGCTGATCACCTCACAAGTGGCTGGCGGCTCGCAATATCGCCCGCTTTGGCAAATCGTGGATGAACGTTCACTGGTTAACGGTTTGGTCGCATTGCTGTCTTCCGGTGGCAGCACTAATCACACCCTGCATATGGTGGCGGTGGCTCGTGCTGCGGGTTTACTGCTGACGTGGGATGACCTCAGTGATCTTTCCGACGTTGTGCCGCTATTGGCCCGCGTCTACCCGAATGGTCCGGCGGATATTAACGCCTTCCATCAGGCGGGCGGCGTACCGTTATTGCTAAAACAACTCGCAGAACGCGAGTTGCTGAACACTGATGCACAAACATTCAGCGGCGATTTTAGCGCCCATCTCCAGCAGCCATTTTTAGATAACGGCAAGCTTTACTGGCAGGAAGTGGCCGAGTCAAAACAGCCCGATGTGATTGCCGCAAAAGATCAGGTATTTCATGTTTCCGGCGGTTTAAAACTGCTATCGGGCAATCTCGGGCGCGCGGTCATTAAAGTCAGTGCGGTAGCGCCTGAACACCAGATCGTGGAGGCGGATGCTCTGATTTTTGATTCACAACACGACGTTGAAACGGCTTATAAAGCTGGTCAACTGAACCGCGATGCCATCATTGTCGTGCGCTTTAGTGGCCCAGCCGCGAATGGCATGCCGGAACTGCACAAGTTAATGCCAATTCTCGGTAATGTGCAGAAAGCTGGTTACAAGGTCGCGTTGGTCACCGATGGCCGGTTATCCGGCGCTTCCGGGAAAATTCCTGCCGCCATTCATGTCACTCCGGAAGCCGCTAAAGGCGGTCCGCTAGCACATCTGAAAACCGGTGATCGCATTTTGCTGGATGCTACCGAAGGCAGACTGGAAGTGCTAACCGATATCAGCCAACGCGCCACCGCAAAACCCGATTTACATAACCAACACCGTGGCATGGGACGCGAATATTTTTCACTATTCCGCCAAAACATCTCGAGTGCCGAACAAGGTGCCTGCGTGTTGTTTTCTGACTCTACTGATTAATTGCAAGGAAAAAAGATGAATTGGAATTTATCTCCGGCCGCGATTTTCGCCGCCTCCCCGCTGGTTCCGGTTATGGTGATCGATGATCTGAATCAGGCGGTACCGATGACGCAAGCTCTGGCTGCGGGTGGTATCACCGTGTATGAAGTAACACTGCGCACCCCTGCCGCGCTGCAAGCCATCAAAGCGATCCGAGAAGCATTACCCGATGCGTTAGTCGGCGCTGGCACCGTGCTAAACCCACAACAATATGATGCCGCCGTTGAAGCCGGTGCACAGTTTGTGATCTCCCCCGGCTGTACGACTGAATTACTGGTACATGCCCGTCAGAACGTTGTGCCATTGATCCCAGGTGTAGCAACGCCAAGTGAAATCATGACGGCATACAGCCTGGGTTATGATCATCTGAAGTTTTTCCCGGCAGAAGCCAACGGCGGTGCACCGGCATTAAAGGCCATTTCAGCACCATTACCACAAATTCGTTTTTGTCCGACCGGCGGGATCAGTCCGAAAAACGTCCATGACTATCTGGCACTTTCTTGCGTGGGAACAGTGGGTGGATCGTGGATGTTACCAGCCGATGCGCTGAAACAAGGTGACTGGCAACGCGTAACACAATTATCCAAAGAAGCGGTTGAATTGGTTAAATCACTACGCGGTTAATCATTTCGGTGATCAGAACTGTAGGAGATGAATAACGTTTCATACTGGAATGGCAGTGATAACAACAAATTGCTGCCATTTCTAACACGAAAATGCCCCAAAACGTTTTTGCAGAAGATAGTATAAATCCTGCACATGCTAGACTTGAATAGTCCAAGAACGTCCCAATTTGACTACTTGTCAACCCAGCAGAAATTGGTCGATTTATCTAAATCGGCATAGTTGCATTATGCTCGACCACACTCTCAATATTACTTGCTCATCATGAAAATAGCTTAAATGAGCAACTGGCCCACAGAATGGAGCCAGACCAAGCCAAGAAATATCATGATCATGATAACACTCCGTGGGTTTTGTTATACCTGACACAATATCAGTCAAATAAATTCTTCAAGAAAGACTTATGATGTCCACCATGATGACGATCATTGCGATAGTCGTTATAACCATGCCTGTCATGGTGCTGCTGTTCTTGATATATCGGCGTTGAATGGGGTGGTTGCTGAGGTGTTGGGTTGACAGGTGTACTGGATACAGCAGTTGAGCGTTCAATGATTTTATCTAGCTCTCCCCGGTCCAGCCACACTCCTCGGCATTGTGGGCAATAGTCGATCTCGATCCCTTGGCGTTCAGTCATTACCAGAGTCGCGTCTGTACATACCGGACATTTCATCATCGTCTCTCCATCATAGATCTACTCAGATCTTTTTTTTTCAGATAACAGGCCACTGTGGTGAAATAGCAACCTGTGCATTCACTTTATTTACGAAGTAACCGCAAGCCATTTCCGACAACCAGCAGGCTGGCACCCACATCCGCAAATACGGCCATCCACATGGTGCCCAAACCCGCTAAGGTTAGAATCAGGAACACACTTTTAATGATTAACGCCATACTGATGTTCTGAACAAGAATCGAACGTGTCGCTCGTGAAAGCCGGACAAACGCGGGAATTTTATTTAAATCATCATCC
>JAYSBB010000016.1:0-33611 GCA_041915645.1 Tolumonas sp. | reverse complement strand
TTGTTTCTTAATCTTAAATCGCATCATTGATTAAATTTTTTTCAATCTAATCAATCTACGCAAGTGCCCACACAGATTGCTTGATAGTTTGTTAAAGAGCGTGACCGTTAGGTCAGGGACGCGAATCATACGCTTTCCCGGTTGCTTGTCAAGCGGTGTTCGTCACAACCTGCTTAACTTGCTCTGTGTTGGCGTCTGCCGTTCCAGTGAGGCCGCATTCTACGGAAAACCGGAAACACGTCAAGCGCATTTATACTATTCCTATGATTTCAGTAACTGTTCGGCGAATTTTTGCACGTTTGTCCAATTTGTGAACTCAATATCGTTACTTGTGTCGGTGCTTCCGCCGGTCATCCACATAATTAGCTGGATAATTCGCTTCTGCCACCAGTTATAACGGGAATAACGCAAGGCGCCGGCGAACACAACAACGTGTTGTGGTTTCCATACTGATTGTTGTAACCACTTTCGCGTATAGAGGTTGGTTTCCGGTGTGTTCTTTTCTGGCTTTCTCGCCACAAGATTGACAGCAATAAAGGCTGCCTCTTTTTCTTTTAATACTGAGTAGTGTTGTTCTACAAATTTATTGAGACTGGGATGAAAATGACCATAACGGATAGAAGCTGCGATCAGTACTTTGTCATACGGCATCAAATCAATCACAGGTTGTTCATGCAGGTTATGTAGATCTGCCCGCCAGTTTGGCGCATGCGCTAATATAGCATCGACTATCTTTCGGGTTTGCCCTTCTCGGCTGGAATACAACACCAGAATTCGTTTGGTCATGAGTTTGGTTCATCCTCTATTTAGCTCTGCTTATATTAGCAAGCTTTCCTTTTATATATACCATGCAACAAAAAGTTCAATTGGAACCGGTTGCAGATACAATCTGCAATTTAGCCGTACCTTCTTTGCCGTTTTCTTGCTTTTTCGCAACATAATGTGTTCAATTCTTGCATTGCAGAATTGTACGAAGGTTGTTCATGGCTAAAGGTAAGCCCATTCTGATTGTGGATGATGATCAGGAAATCAGGGAATTATTAAAAGAGTATCTGACGCGTGCTGGTTTTGATGTATTGACCGCTTGTGACGGTGTGGAAATGTATCAACAACTGGCTCTCGCCACACCAGAACTGATCATTCTGGATATTATGATGCCAGGTGATGATGGTTTCAGCCTGTGTCAGCAGATCCGCCGCAAATCACAAGTACCTATTATTATGCTAACTGCCGCTTCTGACGAAGCAGATCGCGTGATTGGTCTGGAATTGGGTGCGGATGACTATATTGCGAAACCCTTTAGCCCGCGTGAGTTGATGGCACGTATTAAAGCTTTATTACGACGCGCTGAATTCCGTCAACCAGAAAAAGAAGTGGTTTCTGGCCGTAAACTGAAATTTGCTGGCTGGACACTGGACTCGAGAACCCAGTTACTGACACACGAAGATGGCTCAAGCATTGACCTGACCGGTAGCGACTTCATCTTATTGCATCTCTTTTTACAACACCCGGGGCAAATTCTGGATCGTGATGCGATCAGTGATGCCACCCGAGGCCGTGAATCACTGCCGATGGAACGTGGTATTGATGTGCAGATCAGCCGTTTACGCCAGAAATTAGGCGATAACGGTAAAGGGCCGCGTATTATTAAAACCATCCGTGGCAGTGGCTATATGCTGATTGCAGATGTTGTGCATGAAGACTAGCTGGTTGCGCCGTTTCTTTTCCTTGTTTGTACCGCGATCGTTATTATCGCGCATGTTGTTGTTGCTGCTGCTGGCGATTGTGTTAGCTCAAAGCCTGATTTCTGGTATTTGGATGCAGCAATTGGAAAAACGGGAATTAGAGGGCATGCTGGCGGCAACCCGTGATCTGGCAAATTCTGCAGCCTCCACCGTAAGTTTCTTTAAATCACTGCCCTTACAATACCGCCCGATAGCTTTAGATCAGTTACGTAATATGGGCGGCAGCCGCTTTTTTGTTTCGCTGAACAAAGAAGAAATTCGGCTGAAAGGCATTCCTGATAGCCCGAAAAAACAAGTGGTACTCAAAGAAGTTAATCAGACACTGCTGCATAAACTCGGACAGAGTATGCAGATCAAGACTGATTTTTCGTACCCCGCCGAATTACACGTGTTTAATAATGAAACGCTACTGTCCGATATCCCGCCCTCCTGGTCGCGTTATACCTTGTTGATGGAGCCGATTAATCCGCCGATTTTGGTAACACAGATCAAGCTGGAAAACGGCGATTGGCTTTATCTGGCCGCGTTATTACCAGCCCCCTATATGACACTGGATGAAGATGTGGTTTCACCACATCAGTTTCGTTTCATTATTCTGCTGACGATTATTCTATTTCCGTTCACCTTTGCGCTGGTGCGCTGGCAAACACGTCCGTTACGCCATTTAGCGGCGGCAGCAGTCAGTCTGGGGAAAGATATTGATCAACCGCCGTTACCGGAAGCCGGCGCCAGTGAAATTGTCGCGGTAACTCGGGCGATTAATATTATGCAGCAGCGGATCCGCCGTTATATCAGCGATCGCGAAAAGCTGTTCAGCTCGATTTCCCACGATTTGAAAACACCCATTACACGATTGCGCCTGCGCGTGGAGTTACTTGATGACGACACGCAGTTTGCTAAATTCAGCAAAGACCTTGATGACCTGGAGATGATGGTCAAAGGTGCACTGCAAACCGTAAAAGACACTCACATCCACGAAAATATTGAAGATATTGATATAAATCAGCTGTTGGCGGGCATGGCGGAAGACTACAACTTGCTCGATCCACATCTGACGATTGAAGGTCATTGCAAATACTTATATCGCGGCAAACCACTGGCGTTAAAACGCTGTATCGCCAATTTGATTGATAATGCAATTAAATATGGTGATCAAGCTCGCGTGATTGTGATGGATGATTTGGAAAAAAACAGCAAAACCAACATGCTATACCTCTACGTCATTGATGAGGGCCCAGGCTTGCCGGAGCAGCAGTTGGAAAAGGTGTTTGAACCTTATTACCGACTGGCACAAGACAGCAGCGGTAATGGCCTTGGTTTGGGAATTGCACGCAGTATTGCCCGTGCCCATGGTGGCGATTTAGTGTTGGAAAACCGTTTACACGGTGGCTTACAAGCCATTCTTTCCTTGCCAAGGAATTGATAATGACCCTCCGTTCTTACCTTGTATCCAGTTTGATGCTGTCGCTGGTGTCTGTCTCTGCTATGGCTTCATCGGTTGAAGTATTGCATTGGTGGACTGCCGGTGGCGAAGCCAAAGCCGCAGGTGTATTACGCAGTTACTGGCAGGCATTGGGCAATGAGTGGCAAGACTCCGCTATTTCCGGTGGTGGTGGCAAATCAGCCATGACGGTATTAAAAAGCCGCGCCCTCTCGGGTACTCCACCAGAAGCCGCGCACCTGAAAGGTAGTGAGTTACAGGAATGGGCCGCGTTAGGCTTCTTACGTAATCTCGATAACGTTGCCCAGCAAAACGGCTGGGAACAGGTGTTACCTGAATTTGTGCAGCACAGTGTGCAGTCAAAAGGTCATTATGTCGCGGTACCGATCGGCATTCACCGCGTCAATTGGTTGTGGGTTAACCCGAAAGTCTTTCAACGCCTGCAACTTACACCGCCCGCGAGCTGGCCTGAGTTATTGGCGGTATCCAAAAAACTAAAACATGCCGGTATTACGCCATTGGCAATTGGCGATGACCAGTGGCAACTGGCTATTTTGTTTGAGGCGATTGTATTGGGTGAAGGCGGCAGTGATTTTTACCGCCGTGCATTTATTCAGTTGGATCAAACCGCGTTGCAAAGCGACACCATGCAGCATTTACTGGAGCTGTTCCACCAGCTGCGGGAATATATTGCCGATGACTACGGTGGTACGAACTGGAATCAGGCCACGCATATGTTGATCGAAGGCTCTGCCGCCATGCAGTTAATGGGCGATTGGGTAAAAGGTGAATTGACTGCGGCAAATGTGGTGCCTGGCAAAGATATTCTTTGCTTACCCGCGCCTGGTACGGATGGCAAATTCAGCTATAACCTCGATTCGATTGCGATGTTTGATGTGCAAAGTCAGCAAAAACAACAAGCACAGCTGCAATTGGTGAACATGATCATGACCTCCGATTTTCAACATGCTTTTAATCGGGTAAAAGGATCAATCCCAGTGCTAAATAACCAGATGCTGACTGATTTTGACCAGTGCGCGCAACATTCGGCCCAGCAGTTACAACAAGCCATTAAACAACAGGAACTGGTGCCAAGTATGGCGGAAGGCATGGCGAATTCCAGCTATGTCCGACAGGCCATCGGCGATGTATTAGCGGGTTATTTCAATAATCCGGATGGTGATGCCAAACAGGCTGCCCGTCAGCTGGCACGTGCGGTACTCTCCGCGCAACGTTAATGATATGCTTGATGTGGATAGTTGATTCACAGGAGCAAACATGACTTTTTCGGCAGATGACATCAACCAGACTCTGGATGCCAGTGGCTTACGCTGCCCCGAGCCGGTGATGATGGTGCGTAAAACCGTGCGGCTGATGCAAGACGGCGAGACATTGCTGGTGATTGCGGATGACCCGGCGACGGTGCGCGATATTCCCAGCTTCTGCCGTTTCATGGATCACACTCTGTTAGCCAGTGAAACCGAACAACCGCCCTATCGCTATCTGATCCGTAAAGGGTTGAACTAGTCTCAACCCTTCATCTCGCTCAATTTATCTGTGGCTTAAATCTCGTAGTGCAATGGAGTTTGAACTTCACCAGTTGCAAAAACTTGTGCCTGAATATCGCTGATCGCTAATGATGGGTTACAGATCTGCAGAAAACGCCAGGCAAAATTGGGTTGGAATTTACCCTTTTTCAGCCCAAACCAAGCGGTATTGGCGGGGAACAGATGCTCAGCATTGATACGTACTAAATTACTGTCTTTCACCGAATCAATCGCCATATCCGCCAGAATACCGACGCCTAAACCTAACTCTACATAGGTTTTGATCACATCAGAATCTTGTGCACTCAAGACGATATCCGGCTCAATATCGGCCATCGCAAACGCGGCATCAATTTTAGTTCGCCCCGTTAAGCCCGATTGATAGGTGACCAATGGCCAAGCACTGAGATCTTCTAGCGTAATGGTCGGCAGCTCGGTTAATGGATGACCGCGTGGCACTAAGATGGCGTGATGCCAGCTGTAGTAAGGAAATGCCGCGATCTCCTCGTAATCGGCCATCAACTCGCTGGTGAGGCCAATATCCGTTTCACCATTCAGCAGCATGGAAACAATTTCGCTGGGGCTGCCCTGATGCAACACCAGCTGTACTTGCGGATATTGTGTCCGGAACTCTTTGATGATGCCTGGTAACGCATATCGCGCCTGCGTATGCGTCGTGGAAACATGCAAGCGTCCGCGATCGCTGTTGGCAAAGTTGTCGGCCAGACGGCGAATATTATTCGCCTCTGTTAGAATGCGTTCCGCCATGGTGAGCAGTGCCTTACCCGGTTCGGTCATGCCTAACAGGCGCTTACCGCGGCGGATAAACAACTCTACACCCAGCTCATCTTCCAGCTCTTTGATATGCCGACTGACACCCGATTGCGAGGTATACAGCGTATTCGCTACTTCGGTTAGGTTGAAGTGGCAGCGGGCTGCTTCGCGGATAATCTTGAGCTGTTGAAAATTCAAGCCACACGTTCCTTAGTTTCAGACTGATAGAGCTGTGTTTGTCGCGCCACCAGTCGTACCGATAATCCTGGACGTAACTCTAACACAGCCACCTGCTCACGTGGCACATCGACTTCAATCAAGGTGCGCGCGACACCATTATTTGCCGAAACCTCAACCCGATACGCCCCGCCAAACGGCAATATGCGCACCACTGTCGCTGGGATACCATGCGGAATGTTGGCAGGTAACAACTCCAGTTCGTGTGGACGCACATAAGCGATCGCCTGGGTGTCCGTGGTTTGCAGACCGGAAACTTGTTCTGTCAGTGTAGCGCCGGAAACTTCCAATTGACCACTTTGCAGATGACCGTGGAACAGATTCACCGTACCTAAGAAACGATGCACAAATTCTGTCGCCGGTTTTTCGTAAACTTCCTGTGGTGTACCAAATTGCTCGATTTTACCGGCATTCATCAGCACCACCCGATCGGCCACTTCTAAGGCTTCTTCCTGATCGTGAGTTACAAACAAGCTGGTTACGTGCAATTCATCATGTAAACGACGTAACCAGCGACGTAACTCTTTACGCACTTGCGCATCTAATGCACCAAAGGGTTCGTCCAGCAACAGCACTTGTGGCTCAACAGCCAATGCGCGCGCTAACGCCACCCGTTGCCGCTGACCACCAGAAAGTTGGGTCGGATAACGATCAGCAACATGCCCCAGCTGCACCAGTTCCAACAACTGTTTTACTTTTTGCTGAATGACATTTTCATTCGGCCGCACTTTACGCGGTTTAACCCGCAATCCAAATGCCACGTTTTCAAAAATCGTCATATGGCGGAACAGTGCATAATGCTGGAATACAAAACCAACATTACGTTCCCGCACATGCAATTCTGACGCATCAGAGCCATTCAATAAGATACGGCCACTGTCGGCTTGTTCAAGCCCGGCGATAATACGCAACAGCGTGGTTTTACCACAACCGGACGGGCCCAACAGCGCCACCAGCTCCCCGGAAGGGAAAGTGATGTTGATGTCATGCAACGCAGCAAACTGGTTGAAGCGTTTCTCGATATGCTCTACCTGAATACTCATGACTTACATCTCCTCAATTAACGATGGCGCAAGCGGCTTAACAACGTATCCGCCAGCAGAGTAAACAAACCAAACAGCGCCAGCAGTGACGCTACCGCAAATGCAGCGTTGGTCTGGTACTCGTTATATAAAATTTCAATATGCAGCGGCAGTGTATTGGTCTGCCCACGAATATGGCCGGAAACCACTGATACGGCACCAAATTCACCGACTGCACGGGCAGTACATAAGATCACACCGTAGAGCAAACTCCAGCGAATACCCGGCAAGGTGACACGCCAGAACGTCTGCCAGCCATTGGCACCCAATACCTGAGCCGCCTCTTCTTCTTCGGCACCACGAGCTTCCATCTGCGGTAACAATTCACGCACCACAAAGGGAACCGTGATAAACATGGTCGCCAGAATGATGCCGGGAGTATTAAAAATAACGTGCAGGTCATGGGCTTGCAGCCATTCTCCAAACCAACCCCGATTGCCGAACAACAGCACAAACATCAGACCCGCAATCACCGGTGACACCGAAAAAGGCAGGTCAATCAAGGTGATCAGCGCCTGCCGGCCACGGAAGCGGAAACGCCCAATTGCCCAAGCAGCGGTTAAGCCAAAAATCACATTCATCGGTACTGAGCAAATCGCAGTAAACAAGGTCAGGCGTAATGCTGCCAAAGCATCGGTATCCACCAGACTTTGCCAGAAAAAGACGATGCCTTTGGCGAGCGCTTGCGTGAACACCACCGCCAGTGGTAACAACAACAAGGCAGCAAACCAACCCGCACCGATAAGAATGAGCAGATAGCGAACCCAACGCGGTTCCGTAGTAATTGGATTCATTAGCGGGTTCCTCCCAGACGCTGCCAGCTCCATGCTTGCAACTGGTTAATCAACAACAGCAGAACAAAAGAGATACCCAGCATCACCGTAGCAATCGCAGCCGCACCGGCATAGTCGTACTCTTCCAGATGGCTCATGATCATCAACGGCGCAATCTCTGACACCATCGGTAAGTTACCGGCGATAAAAATAACCGAACCGTATTCCCCTACCGCACGGGCAAACGCCAAGGCAAAACCGGTTAATGCCGCTGGCACTAAAGCGGGAAAAATGATTTTTTGGAAGGTGATCCAACGATTGGCGCCGAGACAAGCGGCAGCTTCTTCCAACTCGCGCTCATGTTCTTTCAAAACTGGCTGCATGGTGCGCACGACAAATGGCAAACCAATGAAGGTCAGCGCAATCACCACACCAATCGGGTTAAACGCCAGTTTGATGCCATAAGGGGCGAAATAGTGACCAATCCAGCCGTTACCCGCAAAAATGGCAGACAATGCAATACCGGACACTGCTGTAGGCATGGCAAACGGTAAGTCGATCAGAGAATCCATGATCCGTTTGCCAAAAAATTCATAACGCACTAGCGTCCAGGCAATGATGGAACCAAACAAGGTATTCAGCAGCGCCGCAATCGCAGCAGCGCCAAAGCTGAGTTTGAAAGAAGCAACAACCCGCGGATTACTAATCACTTGCCAGAACTGGCTCATGTCTTGTTTGGTCACACTGTAGAGCACCAGTGCTGACAACGGCAGCAGCACCATCAGACTTAGATATAACAGGCTGAAACCTAAGGTCGGAGCAAAACCCGGCAGAACGGAATGAGATCGAAAACGCATGGACTACTTCCTCACAATACAGTGCATGTCACACCGTTATATGCGTATTGTTGAGATTCTTTGGCGTTAAAACAAATAAGAAAAAAAGCAATCTATATCCAGTTTTTGGATATAGATAATCATCAAATGAGAAAATAAGGCGAAGGAAGAGGAAATAAACCGGAAAATTAAGCCGCGTTTGCCAATTGCTGACAATGCCAACGCAGCAATTCCAGCCCTTCCGGCCACTCACCATGGCCTGATTCCGCATTGATATGACGCAATGGGCCTAACAAACTTAGCGGTAAGTTCCAGCGCTGGCTCCACAAACAAATGCGATCCAAAGACATCCAAGGGTCATTACTGCTGGCGATAATACGCCCAGAGACTGACGTCGGGTGGTAAATCAGCCCTTCTTGCACCCCCAGTAACTCCGGATCTGCCGGTGCGACCAAAAACAGCGAACTGATCTTTTCTGGTAATTGCGTTGCCGCATATAAACTGGCTAAACAGCCAAACGAATGCGCCACCAGCGTGAGTGGTTCCGGGCTGTTTTGCAATATTTGCAGCACTGGTGCGGCCCAGCGTTGCAGATCCGGCGTAGTCCAATCCGCTTGCTCAATACGCAACCAATACGGGTGTTGCTGATGCCACAAGGTCTGCCAATGCTGTGGACCACTGTCATACAAACCGGGAACGAGCAAAATATTATTCATCGTTGTACTCTTAAAAACTGACAGCCCCGCCGTGATGCGAAGCTGTGTTGTGACTAAAGATGTTTACCGGCCTGGCTGGTACAGCTGATCAAACGTACCGCCACTGGCAAAATGACGTTGCTGCGCTGTTGCCCAATCACCTTCCAATTCCCGCACCGTGAATAATTTAACCGGAGAAAACTGCTGCGCGAACTCTTTGGCGATAACCGGGTTACTAGGGCGATAAAAATGTTTGCCCGCAATACGCTGCGCATCATCCGAATAAAGGTGTTCGACATACGCTTTGGCTACCGCTTCAGTGCCGTGTTTTTTCGCGACCTGCTCAACCACAGCTACCGGCGGCTCAGCCAAAATAGATACTGACGGTGTAATCAACTCGAACTTATCGTTGCCTAACTCATTAAGCACCAGATAAGCTTCGTTTTCCCAGGCAATCAATACATCGCCAAGACCACGTTCCACAAAACTGGTCGTCGCACCACGCGCGCCGGAATCGAGCACTTTTACATTTTTGAATAATTTATTGATGTAATCACGGGCACCCTGCTCGTTGCCGGTTTTATGTAACGCATAACCCCAGGCCGCCAGATAATTCCAGCGTGCACCACCGGAGGTTTTCGGATTAGGCGTCACGACTTCGACATCAGGACGGATCAGATCATCCCAGTCTTTAATATGTTTCGGGTTATCTTTGCGCACCAGAAATACGATGGTCGAGGTAAACGGCGAAGCATGATTGGGTAATTTGCTTTCCCAATCAGGGGCAACCAGACCTTGCTGCGCGACCTTATTGATGTCTTGTGCCAAAGCCAGCGTGATGACATCAGCATCCAGCCCTTCAATGACCGCGCGCGCCTGTTTGCCAGAACCACCATGCGATTGGCTGACATTAACGCTATCGCCATGCTCCTGCTGCCAGAACTGTGAAAAGGCCTTGTTGTAATCCTGATAAAGCTCGCGCGTTGGATCGTAAGAAACATTCAGCAGTTTTACTTCGGCAGCGGATATGGTTTGCACGGTGAATGCAGCTAACAATCCGACTACTGACCATACTGATTTTTTCATGGCGAACTCCTTCACAACGCATGAGCGTAAAATGCAGGAAGTGCGCCCCGAACAGAACTAAATAGATTCGCTTTGATTATCTAAAAAAAGCATAAAGAAACCCTGTTTCTGGCTAACTACACCCACCGGCGCAATTTCAGCCATAACAAAATTCCACCCGCAATGGCTAATAACAGCAGACAAAAACCAACAAATCCCCACGGCGAGGTATTCCCCGGAATACCGCCGAGATTCACCCCCAGCAAACCGGTAAAAAAAGACAAGGGCAAAAAAACCATCGCAAACAATGACATAATATAGGCACGTCTATTCATGGCTTCGGTCATTAAGGCATTAATTTCATCCGCTAACAGCGATGTCCGCGCAATACTGGCATCCAAATCTTCCAGCCAACGCCCCATACGATCGGCAATATCCTGCAAATGCCGCAGATCGTCTTTTTCCAGCCAGGTAATTTTCTCATTCGCTAAACGACTAAACACATCGCGCTGAGGTGCCAAATAACGGCGTAAAACAATCAATTGCCGGCGGATCTCAACCAACTCGCGCCGCGAATTGATCTTTTGCTCCAGAATTTCATCTTCCAGCCGGACAATTTTATCCATCACCTCATCGATAAAATCCCCGGCCTGTTCGGCCAGATTCTCACAGACATCCACCAACCAATCAGCCGTAGAGCGAGGCCCCAAGCCCTGTCGTAAATTACGTACCACCTGCTCAACGGCATATACGCGACGATGTCGGGTCGAAACAATTAATTTATCCGTAATAAAAAAGCGGATCGCCACCATCTGATCCGGGCGCTGCCCTTCATTATGGTTAATGCCCCTTAACGTCAGTAACAACCCACCATTCACTTTGACCAATTTAGGCCGGTTACTTTCGCCAAGCAGCGATTCGCGCACGACATCCGGTAACAATGGCGAATGACGCAACCACTCTTTCGCACTCTCCGCCGAATAATCCAGATGTAACCAGCAACGTTCTGTCGGCACGGAACCACCGGCAGATAACTTGTGATACCGCCCGTTAGCATCCAGCTGTAACGCCAGCACCGGCTCAGCCGGAACCAGCGCTTTTGGTGGATGAACTGCTTTAGGGTTAACATGAAAGGGTAATTGATCTGACATACGTCACCTTAATTGTCAGGATGCGGTTTTTTCGCAGATATGGTGCCACGGACAATCAAGCAAATGATCGTTGACCATGCCCACCGCCTGCATAAAGGCATAACAAATCGTTGGGCCGACAAATTTAAACCCCACCTTTTTCAGCGCTTTCGACATCGCTTCTGCTTGTGGCGTCGTCACTGGTATCTCTTTAGCATGCTGCCAATGATTGATCACTGGTTTTCCATCCACGAATTGCCATAACCAATCCGAAAACACCAAACCTTGCTGCTGCAAGGCCAGATAACAACGGGCATTTTGTCTAATGGCATTAATCTTAAGCCGGTTACGGATAATCGATTGATCGTTCATCAATAATTCTAGCTGTTGTTCATCAAATTCAGCCAGTTGCACCGGATCAAAATCAGCAAAGGCGGCATAGTATGCAGGTATCCGTTTCAGAATAGTTAACCACGATAACCCCGCTTGTTGCCCTTCCAGGCAAAGCATAGCGAACAATTTCCGATCATCATATTCTGGACGACCCCACTGCTGGTCGTGATAAGCAATATAGTCCGGATCAGACATGATCCAGGCACAATGTCGTTCCATACGCACTCCACGGCACAATTTGCCTATATTCCCGCCGGTTACAGGGTTATACTTCCCAAGTTTATCCGCGCAGTATTCACTGACTAATCAAGCGTATTATCTATCATGCAGAAATTTGATATTAAAACATTTCAGGGACTCATTTTATCCCTGCAAGATTACTGGGCCCGCCAGGGTTGTGTGATTTCACAACCGCTCGATATGGAAGTGGGCGCAGGTACTTCACATCCAATGACCTTTTTACGGGCTATTGGTCCGGAACCGATGAACTGCGCTTACGTGCAGCCATCCCGTCGTCCGACCGATGGTCGCTACGGGGAAAACCCGAACCGCCTGCAACATTATTACCAGTTTCAGGTCATTCTGAAGCCATCACCGGACAATATTCAGGAATTATATCTGGGTTCGTTACGTGAGCTGGGCTTTGACCCGCTGGTTCACGATATTCGTTTCGTGGAAGACAACTGGGAAAACCCAACACTGGGTGCCTGGGGTCTCGGCTGGGAAGTGTGGCTAAACGGCATGGAAGTCACTCAGTTCACCTACTTCCAACAAGTGGGTGGCTTAGAGTGTTCACCAGTTACTGGCGAAATCACTTACGGTCTGGAACGTCTGGCGATGTATATCCAAGGCGTTGACAGCCTGTACGATCTGGTTTGGGCCGATGGCCCGCTGGGTAAAGTGACCTATCGTGACGTGTTCCACCAAAATGAAGTGGAACAATCCACTTACAACTTTGAACACGCTGACGTGCCATTCCTGTTCCAGTTGTTCGATCAATGCGAAAAAGAGTGCCAGCATTTGCTGAATCTGGAACTGCCGCTGCCACTGCCGGCTTATGAACGTATTTTGAAAGCGGCACATGCCTTTAACCTGCTGGATGCCCGTCACGCGATTTCCGTGACCGAGCGTCAACGCTACATTCTGCGTATCCGGGCACTTTCCAAAGCGGTGGCGGAAGCCTACTACGCCGCGCGCGAACGTCTCGGCTTCCCGATGTGCAAAGCAACTCAAGCGTAAAGGTATAAGCAAATGGCAACTGAAAACTTTTTAATTGAACTGGGCACGGAAGAGCTGCCACCGAAAGCGCTGCGAAAACTCGCACAAGCCTTTGCTGACAACTTTACAGCAGAACTGGATAAAGCCGGTCTGGCCCATCAGGGCGTGCAATGGTTTGCAGCACCGCGTCGTCTGGCGCTGAAAGTAACTGCACTGGCGGACAAGCAAGCTGACAAACAGGTTGAGAAACGCGGTCCGGCTGTCTCTGCGGCATTTGACGCATCAGGCACACCAACACCCGCTGCTTCCGGCTGGGCAAAATCGAACGGCATTGAGGTCGCACAGGCAGAACGTCTGGCAACCGACAAAGGTGAATGGCTGGTCTATCGCGCTAATGTCGCCGGTCAAGCCACCACTGAACTGCTGGGCACTATGGTCGCAACCGCGTTAGCTGGCTTACCAATTCCAAAACCAATGCGTTGGGGTGCAAAACGCACGCAATTTATCCGCCCGGTACATACCCTGTGTATGCTGTTTGGCGGTGAGTTGGTAGCAGGTGAAGTGTTAGGTCTGCAATCAGCACGCACCATCCGTGGCCATCGCTTCATGGGTGAAGCTGAATTTGAAATCAGCCATGCCGATCAATACCCAGCTTTGCTGCTGGAAAAAGGCAAAGTGCAAGCTGACTACGAAGCGCGTAAGGCGTTCATCAAAGCTGGCGCTGAAGCGGCGGCGAAACAGTTGGGTGGTGTTGCGGATCTGGAAGATTCACTGCTGGAAGAAGTCACCTCGCTGGTGGAATGGCCAGTGATCCTGACTGCGAAATTTGAAGAAAAATTCCTGGCTGTTCCGGCAGAAGCGCTGGTTTACACCATGAAAGGCGACCAGAAATATTTCCCTGTGTATGACGCGGCTGGCAAATTGCTGCCAAACTTCATCTTCGTCAGCAACATCGAATCGAAAGACCCAACTCAGATCATTCAGGGTAACGAACGTGTTGTCCGCCCTCGTCTGTCGGATGCGGAGTTTTTCTTTAACACCGATAAAAAATACACCTTGGCTTCCCGACTGGAAAGTCTGGATACCGTGCTGTTCCAGCAACAACTGGGCACATTGAAAGACAAATCTGTACGTATTGCAGAATTGTCTGCCTTCATCGCTGCACAGATTGGTGCTGACGTGGAACATGCCACTCGTGCCGGTTTGCTGTCGAAGTGTGACCTGATGACCAACATGGTGATGGAATTCACTGACACACAAGGCGTGATGGGTATGCACTATGCGCGTCACGATCACGAAGCAGAAGATGTTGCTGTGGCGTTAAACGAGCAGTACATGCCACGTTTTGCCGGTGATAATCTGCCAAACGGTCTGGTTGCTTGTGCGGTAGCTATCGCTGATAAACTGGACAGCCTTGCGGGTATCTTTGGCATTGGCCAAGCACCCAAAGGTGATAAAGACCCGTTTGCACTGCGTCGTGCCGCGATTGGCACATTGCGTATCATTGTCGAAAAACAGCTGGATCTGGATCTGGTCACCATCGTTGATAAAGCAGTTGAGCTGTACGGCAGCAAACTGACCAACAAGAAAGTCACTGACGAAGTGATCGACTTCCTGCTGGCGCGTTTCCGTGCTTCTTACCAGGAAGCCGGCATTGCGGTTGACGTTATTCAGGCTGTGTTGGCGCGTCGTCCAACTCGCCCTGCCGACTTTGATGCCCGCGTCAAAGCCGTGAGCCATTTCCGCACACTGGATGCAGCGCAAGCACTCGCTGCGGCAAATAAACGTGTGAGCAACATTCTGGCGAAGTTTGATGGCAAGCTGAAAGACAGCGTTGATTCAGCGTTGTTACAAGATGCCGCAGAACAGCAGTTAGCCGAGCAAGTGGCCAGCATGGAAATCAAACTGGCACCGCTGTTTGCTGCCGGTGAATACCAGCAAGCGTTGACAGAATTGGCTGCGCTGCGTGAAGCCGTGGATACCTTCTTTGATAAAGTAATGGTGATGGCCGATGATGAAGCGCTGAAGCTGAATCGTCTGACTCTGCTGGCGCGTCTGCAAGCCCTGTTCCTGCAAGCGGCGGATATCTCGCTATTGCAGCAATAACCGGTTCGCTGCGAAATGATTAAAGGCCCGGTTTTCCGGGCCTTACTTTTTATCCCCATTTTTGTTTCACGTGAAACAATGGGCTCAGTATTGAGAATATGGATATGCAATTTTCACAATTCGGCGAGAAATTCACTCGGTTGGCTGGAATCAGTCAGCTAATGGACGATCTAAATCAGGGCCTGAAAAACCCGGAAGCTATCATGCTGGGTGGTGGCAACCCAGCCGCGATTCCTGAGATGGTGGAATTATTTCGGCAAGCGACCGCACATCAACTGGAAAATGGCACCCTGCTTAAAGCCATGCTGAACTATGATGGCCCTCAAGGCCATGATGGTTTCCGCCAAGCCCTCGCTGAATTGTTTTGCAAAGAATATGGCTGGGCTATCACACCCGACCATATTGCACTGACCAACGGCAGCCAGAGTGCCTTTTTTTATCTGTTCAACTTACTGGCAGGTGAATACGCTACGGGACAACAGAAAAAAGTGCTGTTCCCGCTGGCTCCGGAATATATCGGTTATGCCGATGGCGGGCTGAGCGAAGATCAATTTGTCGCCTGCAAACCACACATTGATTATCTGGATGACGGCCTGTTTAAATACCGCGTCGATTTTGATGCACTGGAAGTCGGCGATGACATTGGTTTGATCTGTGTGTCGCGCCCCACCAACCCAACCGGTAATGTATTGACCGACGATGAAATAGCGCGATTGGATGAGATCGCTCGCGCGAAAGGCATACCATTACTGATCGATAATGCCTATGGCACCCCCTTTCCGCATATCATCTTCAGTGAAGTGACACCGTTCTGGAATGACAATACGATCCTGTGTATGAGTTTATCTAAACTCGGCTTGCCTGGTTTGCGCTGCGGTATTGTGATCGCCGATCCAAAAATCATTCAAGCAATGGGTAACATCTCGGGCATTATTAATTTAGCACCCAGCGGTGTTGGCCCAGCCTTGATGCAGCATTGGTTAGAGTCTGGCGATATTCTGCGTTACAGCGCAGATATTATTGCCCCCTATTACCAGCGCAAAGCACAACAAGCGGTTGAGTGGTTACAACAGGCCATTCCAGCACCAAAATTGCGGATCCATAAACCAGAAGGTGCACTGTTTTTATGGTTATGGTTTGACGGGCTACCCATTTCTTGCCAGCAACTCTATGAAAAACTAAAACAACGCGGTTTAATTATCGTCCCCGGTCATTATTTTTTCCCTGGTTTGCCGGATAAAGAATGGCAGCATCAGTATGAATGTATTCGTCTGAATTACGCGCAACCGGAAGAAAAAGTAAAACAAGGGATCGCGATACTGCAACAGGTCATCAACGAACTATAACTAACGCTCACTTTGCACAGGATTGAAAACCATGACAGGTATGATCAACTCGCTCCCATTGGATGAGTTTCATCGCATACTGGATATCCTGCAAACTATAGATGTCGGTTTAGTTGTGTTAGACCACAACTATCAGGTCACGCTGTGGAATGGCTTTATGGAAAACCACAGCGGTTACAATCTCAGCCAACTGGCAAAACATAATATTTTTCACTATTTTCCTGAACTAGCCGAAGAATGGTTACGTCAGAAAGTAGAAGCGGTATTCACACTACGTTGTGCCAGTTTTATCTCTTGGGAGTTAAGACCCTATCTGTTTAACTTCCCTGCCAGCCGACCTTTTACCGGCATGAGTGATGTCATGTATCAGAATGTCACTATCATGCCGTTAGTCTCGCGACATGGTGATATCAGCCACGTTTGCCTTATCATTTACGATGTCACCGATACTGCGACCAGCAAACAAGCCTTGCAAGAGGCCAATCAACAACTGACGACACTCTCGATTACCGATCGTTTAACTGGTTTGTATAACCGCGGTTATTGGGAAGAAGCTCTGCGTAATGAATTTAATCGTTATCATCGCACAGGCAAAGTCAGTACCCTGATGATGCTGGACATAGATTTCTTCAAGAAAGTTAACGATACCTACGGACACCTTGCCGGTGATGAAGTATTACGCCGTGCCTCAACACTCTTACACCAAATTGTGCGTTGCTCTGATATACCAGGACGGTATGGCGGAGAAGAGTTTGGGGTATTGCTCACCGATATCAATGAATCTATCGCCTTGCATGTGGCTGAACGGTTACGCCGCAGCATGGAAAAAGAGATTGTTACTTTTGATGGGCAACAGATCCGCTTCACTATCAGTATTGGTTTAGCGGAAGTCACAAATGAACAACCATCCGCTTTGCACTGGTTACAAAAAGCAGATGCCGCACTGTATCACTCAAAACATTCTGGGCGTAATCGGGTAACGATATCGAAAGAGTTATCGCCAGCATAAGCGGCTATCAACATCATTCGTTTTGCTGGGTCAGAATATCTTCCAGCAATAATTCAATCATCGCCTCTTCACTGATTGGCTTTGATAACAAATACCCTTGTGCTAAATGACACTGTTTTTGCTGTAACAATTTGAGTTGTTCTATCGTTTCGACCCCTTCTGCAATCACGCGTAGTGAAAATGCATCGGCCAATTGCAGGATAGAATCGACCAATTTCGGGTTACTTTCTAATTGCATAATGTAAGAGCGATCGATCTTTAAAGCATCTAATGGCAAATTGCTCAGATGACTGAGTGAGGTATAACCCGTACCAAAATCATCCAGCTCAATTTCAACACCAATCTCTTTAAGTGTTTTCACCATCATTTTAGCCACGTCATCCAGCTCGACCACCGCCGTTTCGGTGATCTCAATGCCAAATCGCTGTGGTGGAATATCGTAACGTCGTAACATACTCCCCACTTGTTCCGGATATAACGGATTGGATAACTCGGTACCAGAAGCATTTACTGCCAAACGAAAATCCGGAATACCTTTTGCCATCAGTTTGCCAAGACAAATACAGGCCTGCTCCAACACCCACAGGTCAATATCCAGAATTTGTCCGGAACGTTCCGCAATGGGAATAAAGCGATCGGGGGGAACCATACCGTAAGTAGGATGCCGCCAACGGATCAACACTTCTGCACTAACAATATGCCCGGTTTGTAGATCATATTGCGGTTGATACACCACAAAACATTGCTGGTTGATAATGGCCTGCCGCAGCTCCGATTCCAGCCATTTGTCCTCGCGGATCAATAAGACCATCTCATTGGTTAATTGTTGCCAGTAATTCCCCTGATAACGACACGCTTGCCGACGCGCCTTACTTGCCCCTTCCATCAACTCTTCAACATTATTGGCAACATCAGGAAACAGAATAATACCAGCACTGAACCGTAATTTGATCGTATAACTGCCCAGCATGATGGGTTGGCTCAACCGAGCTGCAAGTTGTTCACAAAGCGTTTCTGCATCAGGGAAAGCGCTATTATCAATACGGGGAATCGTAAAGGTAAATTCATCCGATCCTGTACGAGCCAGACATACTGACGTGGGATACGCCCGGCGATGTTCACGTAACAATTGCAGCAACATTTGACTGATAAACTGCAATGCCCGATCGCCAATTTTGGCGCCAAACGTGTTATTGATACTGGTCAAATTGTGCAGTTTTAACTGTGTTAGGTAAAAGTGATGGGGTTGTTGCTTGTCTTGCCGATCAACCATGTTCTGTAAACAACGAATAAAAGCAGCCCGATTACCTATACCTGTCAGCGGATCAATAAAGGCCACCCGCTCTAATTCACGCTTGGAAACCTCCAACTGACTCAACATTCCAGAAAAATGATTATGCAGTTCGGCCATTTCATCGTCTTCTTGCAGCAATGAAATATCATTAACCTCATGCATCGCCACTTTCTGCATCAAATTGCGTAATTGACTGACCGGATTCAAAATCTGGCGTTTCAATACAATATGGAGTAGCCCTAACAGAATAAAACTACTGATGATCAGCCAAATTACCGTGGATATCCGCAATTCAGATGCCTCAGCAGTCATCAGTTGTTCCGGTATGAGCGCTTGCAGAATAAGGCCATCCGTTAGTGGTAAACGACGAATAAGGTAATCACCATCAGGTAATGAAACGACATCCAATTTTCGATTACTGTTACGCCAACCCAGCGGTGCTTCACCTGCAATAAAAGCCCCGGATTGATCCAGTAACAGCAAGTGAATACCTTGTTGCGCTTGCTGTTTCAAAAACATCTCGCCAAATTTGCGTAACGAATATGTCAGGATCAAGTTATAACTTTGCACTGGCTGGTCATCGCGGGAAATTTCTGGCCCAGAACGAATGAACCGCAGCCCTTGCTTATATACAAACTCATCGAGTTCTGGTGAATACATTAAATAATTAATCTGGTCGGCTGCGCTGGTTTGTGCCGCCCAATACTGCATGAATTTCAGATTACTGGGAGCGATATCGTGAAAAGGATCAATCCCGTCTCCAACCCGCAGCAGCTCTTTGGTGTTGGTATCCAGCAATGAAATTTGCAGGAACCCTTTATTACCCACCAATAGTTGGTGGAACATTCGCTGTACACGAGTGCCCATATATACTTTTTGGGTGCCAACAGCACGAGTAGCCAGATACGCGGTCAACACTTCGGCATTGGGTAATTGAGCCAGCTCCACCATATTGCGACGTAACTCACTGCTCAGTTGTTCCTTAATAGTGGTAGCCAGACTGGTTAACCGAAGTTCCATATTGCTGTTTGCCATATCGCCCAACTTCACCATGCTTTGTAACCCCAGCGCCATTAGCGGTAGGATCACAACCGGTAACAATGTCAGTAATAACTTACGCCGCAGACCTTTCATTTCAACACCGCAAAATAAATCGCACTACGTAACGAATCACCACTCACATCGGCGTCATAAAATTCTGAACGCTGTAATTGTGGGTTTGGTGGGTAACTCACTGCATTATTTAAAATTGAGGCTGGTAAGTATGCTTTTTGTAATGCGGGGGTAAAACCCAACGCTTTGCCATTGATTACGGCAATATCCGGGCGGGTCAAAAACGTCAGAAATTGTGCGGCTTCCTGTTGGTGCTGGCTGGTTTTTAAAATAGCCATGCAATCCAACCACAACGGCGAACCCTCCTCCGGCACAACATAACGCCAGTCTTTGTACGGAGAGTTTTGCTGCAATACATAAAAATCACCGCTGTACACCATTGCAGCCGCAATTTTTTTACCAACGTTGCCATCAACTGCCGCTGCAAACGAAAGCTGATAAGCCGCGACAAAAGAACGTTGTTTCTGCAATAAATTATAAGCTGCCTGTAATTCCGTTTTGTTGTGTGTATTAATCGAATAGCCAGCCGCTTTTAATGCCACAGAGATCAGGTCAAATGTGTCATCGACCATAACAATCCGGCCCGATAAACTGGGTTCAGGATCAAACAACTGCAGCCAGCGCGTAATTGGTTTAGTAACCTGACTTTGGCGATATGCGATGCCTATCGAACCCCACATATAAGGCACCGACAACTTGCCGCAATTAGCAGTAAAAGTCGGATCTATCGCTGTATTTTGTTTCGTGATCGCCTCTGGCATTGGAATATATAAATCTTTCCAAACCGGATCTTTCAACGACAAACTATCGATAGAAACAATATCAAACTCTGGCGGGTAACCGCCGGATAACAGACGATTGCGGGCCTCATCACTGTCGTAATTTACTTCCTTGATATGAATACCTGTTTCTTGCTCAAAACGATTTTTTATCTCTGGTGCAAGATAATATTCCCAAGTGTAAACCACCAATTCCGTGGCTTGATTGAATCCTGACAGCAGTAACAACAGCGCACCAATCCAGTAATGCATCGTCAGTCCTTATGCTTAATACATATTTTTATCCTTATGCCCGGTGCCAACAGAGGACACCTTATTAACTATAGACCATCCCTATCAGACGTTATTTTTCTGTTAAATTTAAACATAAAAAAACCCCGAACAACCTTAGCTGTCCGGGGTTTATCAGAATGACAATGCTCGATATTAGATATCGAGATTGGCAACCTTCAGTGCATTACTTTCAATGAACGCACGGCGTGGTTCCACGTTGTCGCCCATCAAGGTAGCAAACAGCTGGTCAGCCGCCATACCATCTTCAATGGTGACTCGCAGCATACGACGCGTCATTGGGTCCATAGTGGTTTCCCATAGCTGCTCAGGGTTCATCTCACCCAACCCTTTATAGCGTTGGATATACAAACCACGTTTACCTTCATCCAGTAAGATCTGCAGTGCTTCTTCAAAGCTGGTAACCGGGCGGATTTTTTCGCCACGTTTCAGGAACCCGGTTGGTTCAATCAGATTAGTGATCTGCTGCCCGATATTCACGATCTGCTGGTACTCTGGTGAATTTAAGAACTCAAAACCCAGCTGATAGTGTTTTTCTACCCCATGCTGACGTAACAAAATTTGTGGCAGATAAACGCCATGCTCGGCATGACGGTGTACCGACAAGGTATATTGCGAGCCATTGTTGCCATGCTCATCCAGGTTGCGTTGTAACTGGGCAACCCATGCCTTGGCCTGGGTTTCGTCTTTCAACGCGTCTATGGTCAGCACAGGCAGCACCAGCAACTGTTGCAATACAGCTTCCGGCAAACGACGCGCCAGACGAGTGATCAGATGCTGGGCGGTGCGGTATTCCAACACCATTTTTTCCAGCTGCGCGCCGGAAATTGCCGGAGCAGAATCGTTCACATGCAGCTCTGCGCCATCGAGTGCCAACGTGGTCTGGTATTCCAGCAATGACTCTTCGTCTTTGATGTACTGCTCTTGTTTGCCTTTCTTCACTTTATACAACGGCGGTTGGGCAATATAGACATAACCACGTTCGATGATTTCCGGCATCTGACGATAGAAGAAGGTCAACAGCAGCGTACGGATGTGCGCACCGTCGACGTCGGCGTCGGTCATGATGATGACATTGTGGTAACGCATTTTGTCCGGATTATATTCATCACGGCCAATGCCACAGCCTAACGCGGTGATCAGCGTCCCCACTTCCTGTGACGAGATCATCTTGTCGAAGCGGGCTTTTTCCACGTTCAGGATCTTACCTTTCAGCGGCAGAATCGCCTGGTATTTGCGGTTACGCCCCTGCTTTGCAGAGCCGCCCGCAGAGTCACCTTCCACGAGGTAAAGTTCAGACAGTGCAGGGTCACGCTCTTGGCAATCGGCCAATTTACCCGGTAAGCCCGCGATATCCAGTGCACCTTTCCGACGTGTCATCTCACGGGCTTTACGCGCCGCTTCACGGGCACGCGCGGCATCAATGATCTTACCGACGATGATTTTCGCTTCACCCGGGTTTTCCAGCAGGTATTCGTCAAGCTTTTCGCCCATCGCCTGTTCCACCGCGGTTTTCACTTCGGAGGAAACGAGCTTGTCTTTAGTCTGGGAGGAGAACTTAGGATCCGGTACTTTGACGGAAATAACTGCAGTCAGACCTTCACGCGCATCATCACCGGACGCAGAGGTTTTTGCTTTTTTGCTGTAACCTTCTTTGTCCATGTAGTTGTTCAGCGTGCGGGTTAATGCAGCACGGAAACCGGCCAAATGCGTACCACCATCCCGCTGCGGAATGTTGTTGGTAAAGCAATAGACGTTTTCCTGATAGGCATCGTTCCACTGCATCGCCACTTCCACTGCGATACCATCATCACGCTCTAACGTGAAATAGAAAGCTTTCTGGTGGATTGGCGTTTTGTTCTGATTCAAATATTCCACGAACGCGCGGATACCGCCTTCATAATGGAAATGATCTTCACGGCCATCACGCTCATCGATCAGACGGATGGAAACACCAGAATTCAGGAATGACAGCTCGCGGAATCGGCGCGCCAGAATTTCATAACGGAATGTGACATCCGAAAAAATAGACGGGCTTGGCCAAAAACGGATTTCAGTCCCTGTACCTTCACATTCACCAACTACCGCCAATGGTGCATCGGGTTCACCCAAGAAATAGGTCTGTTGGTGCACTTTGCCGTTACGTTGAATGGTCAGCAGCAGTTTGTCAGACAGCGCATTCACCACTGACACACCCACACCGTGCAGACCACCTGAAACCTTATACGAGTTATCGTCGAACTTACCACCGGCATGCAGGATGGTCATGATAACTTCCGCCGCCGAACGGCCTTCCTCTTTATGCATGTCGACCGGTATACCACGGCCGTTGTCGCGCACCGATACCGAGCCATCCTCATGAATGCGGGCAACAATATCCGTGCAATAACCAGCCAGTGTTTCGTCGATGGAGTTATCCATCACTTCGAATACCATGTGGTGCAGCCCTGATCCGTCATCGGTATCCCCGATATACATACCCGGACGTTTACGTACCGCATCCAGCCCTTTCAGTACCTTAATACTCGAGGAGTCGTAAGTATTCTCGCTCATGTTTATTCCCACTGTGTCGACTATTCGGTTATGTTGCCCTGTTTCACGTGAAACAAACGACAATCAAATTCTTGCATCATTTCCTGCAATGGTTGCTGATCAATGGCGGTGATAAACACCTGTGATTCGCATTGCTGCAACCGTTTGGCCAGAACGTAGCGTTTCTCTTCATCCAGCTCTGACGCAAAATCATCTATCAAAAACAGACAACTCTTGGCACTGTGTTGCCGCAGATATAAACCCTGCGCTAACCGCAATGCACAAACCAGCAATTTGAGCTGGCCACGAGACAATAAATCCTGCACCGGAACACCTTCCGCGCGCAGTCGTAAATCAGCACGATGCGGGCCAATCGCGGTGTGCCCCAATTGCCGGTCACGTTCAAAACTTTCCTGCAGGAGTTGGCTTAACGTTGACTCCTGCTGCCAGCCCGCATAAAAAGTGGCCTGGAAAGTGTACTCGGGCAACAATTCCTGACAGATCTGCTGCAATAGCGGCAGCAAAGCCAAACAGTATTGTTGCCGGAATACGCTCAATGCTTCACTGCTGTCAGCCAGTTGCTGATCCCAGTAAGCCAGCGGCGCATAATTCGCCGACTGTCGTAATAAGGCATTCCGCTGTTTGAGCAAGCGCCGCACCTTGCCCCATAATGGGAAAAAGGCCTGCTCCACGTGAAACACGCCCCAATCCACAAATGCCCGCCGTTGTTGTGGCCCCCCCGTCAACAGGTTGTAACCTTCCGGATGGATCAGCTGCAATGGTAATAAACTGGCTAACTGCGACAGTTTATCTGCCGTTTTCCCACCAATTTTCAGCTGGGTATCGCCGTGGCGATCTTTTTGTAAACCCAGACTAATTTGCTGTTCATCGCGCTCCAGTTGCGCGAATAACGTAAACGCCTTCTCTCCCTGCATGATCACGCGGTTGGTCAGATGAGTACGGAATGAGCGACCCAGACTCAGATAATGGATGGCTTCCAGTACGCTGGATTTACCACTGCCATTGTGGCCTAACAGCAAATTCATCCCACCAGCCGGAATAATTTCCGACTGGCTAAGATTACGAAAATGTTGGATCTGCAGCTTGTGCAGCATGCGAACTATAGACGCATCGGCATGACGACATATTGCGCATCGTCATTGTTGGCATCTTCCACCAACGCACTGCTGTTTGCGTCGGTCAGATACCATTTCACCTGCTCACATTTTAACGCATTCAGCACGTCGAGCACATAGGAGACATTAAATCCGACTTCCATTTCAGGGCCGTCATATTGCACATCAATCAGCTCTTCGGCTTCTTCCTGCTCAGGGTTGTTGGCGGTGATATGCAGCAGGTTGGTGGTGAGATGCAAACGTACGCCGCGAAATTTTTCATTGGACAGGATCGCCGCCCGTGAGAAAGCCTGTTTCAGCAATTCACGTTCGGCGATAAGAATTTTGTCACTCTGGCGCGGGAACACGCGGCGATAATCCGGGAAACGGCCATCGACCAGTTTTGAGGTGAAAATAAACCCTTCCGCTTCCGCACGCAGATTGTTCAAACCGATCTGTAAACGGATCGGACGATCATCATTATCCAGCAAACGGGCAAGTTCGAGCACCCCTTTACGTGGCAGGATCACCTGATGGTCAGCTTGTGCTTCGTTTAACACCTCACGGCGACAGGTGGCCAGACGGTGACCATCGGTGCCTACCGTCCGCAAGCCAGAACCACTGGTTTCAAACAACATACCGTTTAAGTAAAAACGCACATCCTGACTGGCCATGGAAAACTGCGTGGCGTCCATGAGGCGTTTTAACTCTTGCTGGCTAATGTCGAACTCTAATACCGAATTCCACTCTTCGATATTCGGGTAATCTGCCGCTGGTAAAGTTGATAAAGAATAACGACTGCGACCAGAGCGTAAAATTAAGCGCTCACCTTCCAGCACAAAATCGAGCTGTGAACCATCTGGCAGACCACGACAGATATCCAGCAGTTTGCGCGCTGGCGTGGTGATGTTACCCGCTACTACTGCGCCATTTAATGGCACCAGACCGATCATTTCCACTTCCAGATCGGTGCCGGTCAGCGACAGACGTTGTTCGGTGACATTCAATAATACGTTACTTAAGATCGGCAGCGTCGGGCGCCCGCCAATAGAACCGGATACTAATTGCAATGGTCGCAGCAGACTGTCGCGACTAATGGAAAATTGCATGGACGGTATCTCCTGCTTTAAGAGGAAAGGGTTCGGATCAGATTCGAGTAATCTTCTTTAATATCATTACTCTCTTCACGAAGCTCTGCGATTTTACGGCAAGCATGCAGCACGGTGGTGTGGTCACGGCCACCAAATGCATCACCGATTTCCGGTAAGCTGTGGTTGGTCAGCTCTTTCGCCAGTGCCATGGCCAACTGACGCGGACGCGCCACGGAACGGGAGCGACGCTTGGACAGCAGATCCGCCACTTTGATTTTGTAATATTCCGCCACCGTTTTCTGGATGTTGTCGATGGTGACCAGCTTTTCCTGCAGCGCTAACATGTCACGCAGTGCTTCACGTACAAAATCGATGTTGATGGGTTTGCCGGTAAATCGCGCATTCGCGATCACACGATTCAACGCCCCTTCCAGCTCACGCACATTCGAACGCAACCGTTTGGCGATGAAAAACGCCACTTCGTGTGGTAGATGAATTTTATTCTCTTCCGCTTTGCGCATCAGAATCGCCACGCGGGTTTCCAGCTCCGGCGGTTCAATGGCTATGGTTAAACCCCAGCCGAAACGGGATTTCAGGCGATCTTCCACCCCGTCGATCTCTTTCGGATAACGGTCGGAGGTGAGAATGATTTGCTGGTTACCTTCCAGTAACGCATTGAACGTATGGAAGAACTCTTCCTGCGAACGCTCTTTCTTGGCGAAAAACTGAATATCGTCGATTAACAGCGCATCGACGCTGCGGTAATAACGTTGGAATTCCTGGATCGCGTTATTCTGCAGTGCTTTGACCATATCCTGCACAAAACGCTCAGACTGCATGTAGATCACTTTGGCATTCGGCTTGCGCGCCCGAATCCCATTGCCCACCGCATGCAGCAAATGAGTCTTACCCAAACCCGTGCCGCCATACAGGAACAACGGGTTATACGCACCACCGGGGTTTTCCGCCACCTGATGGGCTGCTGCCAACGCCAGCTGGTTCGATTTACCTTCCACGAAATTGACGAAGTTGTAGGTTTCGTTGATGTTGCTCTTGTGGTTGATCTCCGGTACCGCATCTTGTTTGCTAACCCAAGACGGCACCGTGATCGCCGGTTCACTGCGCACGTCAGCGGCCGGAGCCGTTGCCGGATAAGCTTGTGCAGCCGGAGCTGGCGCCGTTGGACGACGCCCCACGGCAAAATGCAGAGTCGGGGCATCCGCACCACAGATCTCAGTGAACAGACTATTGATGCGTAACAGATACTTGTCGCGTACCCAGTCGAGAATAAACCGGTTAGCGGCATACAGGGTCAGCGAACGATCACCGAACTCTGCCTGAAGCGGCCGGATCCACAAGCCGAATTCACCGGATGGTAATTCTTCCTGTAGCCGTGTCAGGCATTGCTGCCATAGCGAAGCGGTCACTTTTCACCCCTGTCTGATCATTTATAAGACCTTTGATTTTACCTCTTTTTCCGGATCGATCTCCAGATCTTGTTCGCAGGATCTTCACAATCATTGCAGATCATGTGCGCAGTTTTGTGGATAATGGTGGGATATCATGGTTATTTGCACACTATTTATCCACAACGTTACGCACTGTGGATCGACTGATCTCGTCAAATAGCGCATGTCGCCACTGCCGAACGGCCAATACTAGTGTGGTTCCGTGTTTTTCTTCCATATTTAAGCTGCGATCACCACGCGTCAATTCACTGAATTCCCGCGCCCAACGCACCATGAGCTGTTGTAATTCACGGTTACTGCTGCTGCAAAGCAGGCCATTTAATACCAATAATTTTTCGGTCTCTTTATCAAAGCGGGATTGGAAAAAATCCTGCTGTACCCGCTGCAGGAAGAAACGCTGGATCGGGCCATCCGGTAACCAGCTGAAATGCGTTGCCAAACGTAGGCGGATCCGGTTGCCGGGTAGCAGGTCGATGATCTTCAGTCGATCAAGTGCCGCCAGCTTACGTATACACTCCGATTCAGTTAGCGCGTAGTGCGAAAGCAGATCCTGAAACGAGAAGCCGTTAATCACACTCACCGCCACCAGCAACAGTAATTGATCAGCGGCAATATCCTGTTCCTGTTGCAGCGTAAGCTGAGTCAGTTGCGGTTGTTGTTGTGCCTGTTGCATCAGCTCGGAAAATTCAATTTGTAACCAGTCACACAACTGCTCCAGTCGTTGCAGCGTAAAACTTTGGCTGGCAAACAACCGTTTAACCGATGCTTCGCTTAAATCCAGTAACTGGGCAACATCAGCATAGGTTTTCCCCTGTGCCCGTAGCTGTTTTTTTAAGGCCAGTAACAGGCTGTTGGTCTGACTCATAAAACTCTCTATCACGATAAAGTATTATTTAACAATACCATGAGGTGTAACAGACGCAAAAAGGCGAATTCTATTTGTAAAAAACGATACTATTATTCACGATATAGTTATCTGTTAGGTGGAAATCAGGACTTCCTCATGTTCAAATTACTTAGTCAGCGTGGCGCCCTCGCCTTTCTGCTGGCCGGCTTTATGAATGCCTTTGTCGATCTCGGGCATAAAATTATCATTCAGAACACTGTTTTTAAGATTTATGACGGCTCGCAACAGGTGATCCTGACCGCGATTGTGAATGCGCTGATTCTGCTGCCATTCATTGCCTTTTTTGCTCCCGCCGGATTTTGTTCCGATAAATACCCGAAAGATAAAGTCATGCGCTTATCCGCTTGGATCGCGGTGGGTCTGACGCTGGCAATCACGCTTTGTTATTACCAAGGCTGGTTTTGGCCGGCGTTTACCATGACTTTCTTGCTCGCCGTGCAGGCCACGTTTTATTCGCCCGCGAAATACGGTTATATCCAGGCGTTGTTTGGTAAAAACCATCTGGCGGAAGCAAATGGCGCGGTGCAGGCCGTCTCTATTATCGCTATTTTGGCGGGTACTGTGGCGTTCACCATAGTGTTTGAATTGTGGTTCCCGACCGGTTCCAAACAAAGTGGCCCGATCTTGCAATCATTGGCGCCTGCGGGCTGGATGCTGGTGGGTTGCACCGTTCTAGAGTTATTACTGTTATATCGCTTGCCAACCCTGGAACATCCACAACCGCTGCCAGCATTTGACTGGCAAAATAGTGTCAAAATAGATCAGTTTAAGAAAGAACTGGCCCCCGTCTTAGATCGTGATGTCATTCGTTTGTCGGTGCTCGGTTTATCGCTGTTTTGGGCTGTGGGTCAGGTATTACTAGCCGCCTTCCCCGCATTTGCCAAACAAGCGGCAGGCATTGAAAACACACTGGTATTACAAGGTGTGCTGGCATGTACCGGTCTGGGTATTGCTCTGGGTTCAACATTAGCCGCACGGTTATCACGTAATTACATTGCCACCAGCTTGATCCCGATTGGTATTGTCGGCGTGGCTGCCGGTCTGGTGATGCTGCCGCAATTTACCAGCACCACGCTGTATGCTCTCGATTTTCTGTTGATTGGCACCGCGGGCGGTATGTTTATCGTGCCGCTGAATGCGCTGATCCAATTCCACAGTCGGGAAGATGAACTCGGTAAGGTGATCGCGGGTAACAACCTGTTCCAGAACATTGCCATGCTTTCTTTCCTGATCTTAACCGTGGTTTTCGCACACTTTGGTTTTGATGGTAAACATCTGCTGTATCTGATGGCTGGCGTAACGGTATTAGGTTGCATCTATACCATCCGTAAAATGCCACAAACTTTGCTGCGTTTTATCGCACAAAGTCTGCTCAGCCAGCGTTATAAGGTCGATATTCAGGGTATCCAGAACATTCCTGCTACCGGTGGAGTGCTACTGCTGGGTAATCATGTCAGCTGGATCGACTGGGCGATTGTACAAATCGCCAGCCCACGCCCAGTCCGTTTTGTCATGATCAAAAGTATCTATGAACACAAATACCTGAAATGGTTATTCCGTTTGTACGGTTGTGTGCCGATTGCCAATACCGCCAGCCGCCGTTCGCTGGAAACCATCAGTGATTTGTTAAATCAAGGTGAAGTGGTTTGCCTGTTCCCGGAAGGTTCTATTAGCCGCAACGGTCATCTGGGCGAATTCCGCCGTGGTTTTGAGTTAGCCTGTAAACAAGCCAATGATGATGTAGTGATTGTGCCGTTTTATCTGCGCGGCCTGTGGGGCAGTCAATTTTCCCGCTCATCCAACAAGTTAAAAACGCTGCGTCGTAGCGGTTATTACCGTGAAATCATCGTTGCGTTTGGTCAGCCACAACCGAAAGACAGCAGCGCCGTTACTATCAAAAAACGGGTTTTCGATCTCTCTGTGCAATCGTGGCAAAAACACGTAGAAAATTTGCCGACGCTGACTAATGCCTGGATCAGCAGCGTTAAAAAAGGTGAACGTCGCAAACTGTCACTGGCGGATGGCATCTCAGCCCCACTAACGGCGGATAAAGCCTTAGCTGCTGCCTGGTGTTTGTCGCGTCGTATCCACCGTTTAAGCCCAGAACAAAATGTTGGCCTCTTACTGCCAACCAGCACCGGTGGTGTGTTATGTAATATGGCTACTCTATTGGCCGGTAAAACCATCGTTAATCTCAACTACACTGCCAATGAAGCAGCGCTGAACACCGCGATTGAACAAGCAGACATCCGCACTATTTACACGTCGCGCCGTTTCGTTGAACGGTTGGAGAAGAAAAATGGCGATGTCATTACTGTCTTACAAGGTAAACACATTGTTTATTTGGAAGATCTGCGCAGTGAAATCCACTTCAATGAATCGTTCTGGCGCTGGCTGGCCATCCGTCTACTGCCAACCCGTATCTTGAAGCGAGTCTGTAACCATACACATGATAGTCAGCAAACTGCCGCGATCTTATTTTCCAGTGGCAGCGAAGGTTTACCGAAAGGCGTCATGCTCAGCCATCAGAATATTATGGCGAACCTGAAACAGATCTCCGATGTAGTGAACACACAAGAACAAGATGTGTTGATGTCTTGTCTGCCACTGTTCCATGCCTTTGGGCTGACGGTAAATCAGTTTATGCCGCTGATTGAAGGCATTCCGATGGTGTGCCACGCCGACCCAACTGATGCGGTGGGTGTCGCAAAAAGTATTGCGCAATACCGCGCCACCATTTTATGCGGCACCTCCACCTTCTTCCGTTTGTATGCTAAACACCCGAAAGTACATCCATTGATGATGGAAAGCTTACGCATTGTGGTCGCCGGCGCAGAAAAACTGAATCCGGCAGTCCGTGAAGCGTTTCTGACCCGTTTTAATAAACACATACTGGAAGGATACGGCGCCACCGAAACCACACCGGTCGCCAGTGTCAATCTGCCTGACTGTCTGGATACTCAGTATTGGGATCTGCAAATTGGCAGCAAACATGGCACCGTTGGCATGCCACTGCCGGGCTCGAATGTACGGATTGTTGATCCAATCACACTGGCGGAATTGCCAACCGGCAGTGATGGCATGATCCTGATCGGTGGGCCACAAGTCATGCAGGGTTATCTGAATAACCCGGAAAAAACCGCCGGTGTGATAAAAGAGATCGATGGTAGCCGGTGGTACGTGACTGGTGACAAAGGTCATCTGGATGAAGATGGTTTCTTAACTATCGTCGATCGGTATTCGCGGTTTGCCAAAATTGGCGGTGAAATGATCAGTCTCGGCGCAGTAGAGCTTGCTGTACAGCAAGCCTTATTGGAAGAAACCGAAGTGATCGCCGTAAATATACCGGATGCAAAAAAAGGCGAACAAATCGTATTACTGACCACCGTCGCTTTGGATATTAATGAGCTGAAAAAAGCCATGCTGGCGCACGGTTGTAACCCGTTGTTGCTGCCAACGCAGATCCTGGTGCTGGAACAATTACCCAAATTGGGTTCCGGCAAGACTGATTTTGGCCGCGCCAAACAGGTCACATTACAAAGAGTGATGCAAGATCAGGCAGAGTGATCTTGCTAGATAGGCATAAACCGATATAATCGCCCGCCGCGATCTTTAATGGATCGTGGCGATTTTTGTGAGGATCGAGATAAAACGACAACCTTACCTGTCTGCTCTGCCAGTTATTGATTCGCTGGCCGATTGACGTGTAGCCGTTATCTGTTTAAAATCCCGCCTCTTTGAATTGATGTTTTCGCCATTATATCGGCGCGTCGGTAGGCGACAGCATCAAATCTGTACAGTTAATTCACGGATTATAGCTATGAAACGTACTTTCCAACCTTCAGTACTGAAACGTGCTCGTAACCACGGTTTCCGTTCTCGTATGGCAACAGTCGGTGGCCGCAAAGTTCTGGCTGCTCGCCGCGCTAAAGGTCGCGCTCGTCTGACCACTGTTTAATGGTCAAGCAAGTAACCTTTCCTCGGGAGTTACGTCTGTTAACTCCCGACACTTTTCAAAAAGTCTTCGCGCAACCAGTGCGAGCCTCTTCGCCTCATCTCACTCTGTTAGCAATTCGTAATGAACTGACGCATCCGCGTTTAGGTTTAGCTATACCGAAAAAAGCACTCAAACGTGCTGTATGGCGTAACCGCGTAAAACGTCAGATCAGAGAAAGCTTTCGCTTACATCAACACGAATTACCGCCGATTGATATTGTGGTGATCGCTAAAGCACCTGTGCGTGGATTAGAAAACCCCGATTTATCACAACTACTGGATAAGCTATGGCGCACCCTCGCACGCCGCAGCAATGGCTAGTCGTTGCACTCATAAGAGTCTATCAGTGGGTCATTAGTCCGCTTCTTGGTCCACGTTGCCGCTTTACACCAAGCTGTTCTCAATACATGATTGATGCAATTTGCCTGCACGGTCTCATAAAAGGCATTTGGTTAGGTGGCAAACGTCTATTAAAATGTCACCCTTTACATTCAGGCGGCCATGATCCGGTTCCGCAACCTCAGCAATCGAAGCGAAGAAAATAACTATGCAACCTCAACGTAATCTCCTCTTGATCGGCTTATTGCTGGTCTCCTTCATGCTCTGGCAGAGCTGGATGGTTGATAAGGCGCCGAAACCTGCAGCCCCAGCGACCGCGGAAAGTTCTGTTCCTGTGTCATCCAGTGGTGATGTTCCGAATCAAAACGAAGCTGGCAATGCAAAACACGCACTGCTGACGCTGCGTTCTGATGTGCTGGAACTGACCATTGATACGCTGGGTGGTGACATTGTTGAAGCGAAATTGCTGAAACAGACGGAAACGCAGGGTTCTGATAAACCATTTGTGCTGTTGGATAAAAAACCACAACACCAATACATTGCGCAAAGTGGTCTGATTGGTCGTGATGGTGTTGATAATCAAGCGATCCGCCCTGTTTACACCGCAACCGGCACCGAATTTAAACTGGCTGATGGCAAAGATGAACTGGTAGTACCAATGGTATACACCGATGCCAAAGGCAACATTTTCACCAAACGTTTTGTTCTGAAACGTGATAGCTATGCAATTGGCGTTGATTATCAGGTGAAAAACGCCTCTGCGCAGCCACTGGAAGTTCAGTTCTACGGTCAGCTGAAACAAACTATTGCCGCACCGGCTGATCAACAAAGCAGCCCAGGCATGATGTCCAGCGCGTTCCACGGTGCTGCCTATTCATCTGCCGAACACCGCTATGAAAAAGTGAAGTTCAGCAACATCAATGAAGCCAAATTAGACGTTGCCACGCCAGCCGGTTGGGCCGGTATGCTGCAACACTACTTCGTGGCTGCTTGGACCGGTAAACCAGACGCCCAAAACCACATTTATGCGAAAGCCGTTAATGTGAATGCGGATGTAAAAGACAGTGGTGATGCCATCATCGGTATTAAACTGCCAATCACCACCGTTGCAGCTAACGCTGAAGCTGTGGTGGGTACCAGCCTGTGGGTTGGTCCTAAACTGCAAGATCAGATGGCTGCAACTGCCCAGCATCTGGATCTGACTGTTGATTACGGTTATCTGTGGTTTATCGCACAGCCGCTGTTCAAACTGTTGCAGTTCCTGCATGGTTTAGTTGGTAACTGGGGT
>JAYSBB010000015.1:31374-34015 GCA_041915645.1 Tolumonas sp. | reverse complement strand
GTGATAACAACCACATCTAACGGATCAACTAAACTGCCTTCACTATCATATTGGAAACTTTCATGAATATATTTTTCCAGAATTGTCAGCTCATTATTCATGGCTTTCTCCTTCCTTTGAGCAATTTAGTTCGATTTATTATCGTTGCTTAATATAACCATCGGGTAGTTCACCATGAGATGCAAGTTATAGCAGCCAGATTTTTCACTCGTGTTAATTAAGTCTTGATTGCCAACAAACACGGTTACGACCATTTTGTTTCGCTTCATAGAGTAATTGGTCGGCTGTTTCCATCGCCTGTTCCAAAGAGTACTGCCCTTCCGGGATCAACGTGACCCCACCAATACTGACGGTAATTTTACCAACCGGTAATTCAATCTGCTCCATGGCCCGGCGAACATGTTCTGCCATCACGGCACTGCTTTGCGCATCTGCGCCACTAAACACTAATACAAACTCTTCACCACCCAAACGAGCCGCGAAATCACCCGTCCGTCGCAACATGTCACGAATAGAACTGGCAACTGCCTGCAAAACATCATCGCCCCGAGCATGACCAAAGGTGTCGTTAAAACTCTTGAAATGATCGACATCGAGAATTGCTAATGAAAGCGGCTGCGCTGCCCGTTGATGACGAGCCCACTCATTCTCGATGACTTGTTCAAATTTACGACGATTGGGAATTCCGGTCAGGCCATCTAAATGCGCCAGCTGGTCTAATAAACGGCGCTGATGGATCAACCTTAATACATTACGGATCCGAGCTTGTACAATAGTGGGGTAAAACGGCTTGGTAATGTAATCGATAGCACCCATCAAAAAACCGGTCTCTTCATCTTCAACATCATGACGGGAGCTGATGATCACAATATCAATATCTCGTGTGGCCGGGTGGCTACGCAATTGACGCATCACTTCATCACCGCGAACATCGGGCATAACCATATCCAGTAAAATCAAATCTACCGGTTGTTTAAATACTAACTCCAGAGCTGTTGTACTATCAGCAACGGCTAACACATCACAATCATGTTGTAATAACGAACTCAGCATTTGTCGATGGATCAGCTCATCATCAATAACCAATATCCGGGGTAAGTTTTGCTTATCTTGCTGCTGTTCCAGTGCTTCAATATCACCACCAGCCGTTTTACCCGCCTCCGCAATGACGGGAATTGATTTGATGATATCGAACACCGCCATCAGCAAAATATGAATATTCGCGACCAGTTTTTTGGTCATGATGGCACGGGAGGCTCTTGCTTCATGGCGACGGAGTAATAACTCTAGATCGCTGGCTGCAGCTGACAATCCATCGGCACCAATATAACGAGCTACCGATTTCAAATTATGCGCAATCCGCTCCAGAGCAACCCATTCTTCACGTTCGACCATGGCCAATAATTTCCGCCCTTGATCGCTGTATTCATCCCGGAACGTACCCAAGATCTGCTGATAAAGCTGAGGGTTGTTACCTACCCGGGAAAACCCCAAAATGACGTCCAAGGCTATTTCTGACGGTGACGAAGGCTCTAAGAATGGATGACTATGAGGTATATCTTTAACTAATTCCGTTTGCTCGCCCTGCCCTATCGTCCAGCGATAAACTAAGGAATACAGTGTGTCAGGCTCGAAGGGCTTGATCATAAAGTCATTCATTCCGGCTTTCAGGCAGCGCTCCCGCTCTTTGGGGTCGTCGAAAGCCGTCATCGCTAAGATTGGCGTGTTATAACCTTGATTTCTTAGCCAGTAAGTTGCGGTGATGCCATCGACCTCTGGTAAGTCAACATCCATCAGGATCAGATCAAATTTTCCTCGGGTGGCTTTTTCGATACCCTCTTTACCATTTTCGGCCACCTGTACCGCCACACCAACCTGTTGCAAGGTTTCTAATGCCACCTGACGATTAATGGCATTGTCTTCAACCAACAAAACATCAATATCATGCAGTATATTTCGCCAGTCATGCGCCGGCAGACGAGAAATCGAGGTTCTGGCACCTAACCCCAGCACGGACATAATGGCATTACACAGCATTACCCCATAAAACGGTAATGGCAGCAGTTCCGTATATGGATCGTCATTCAGCAACGTACGGTAATTATCTTCTTCTGATTGCGGATACAAAAATAAAACCGGCGTTGTTTTCCAGGCTGGCATAGCACGTAATTTACGTAATAACGTAATACCGTCGATAGCACCAATACGATGACTTAACAGCAGCATATCGGGGGTTGCTATTTCATGGTTTAGCATGCCACCGAGCCATTGCTGGATCAGTAATTCATGCCCCAAATCATGTACTGTGCCGCCGATACGCTGTAATTGTGTATTTAAAATCGCAGCAATTTCGGGTTGGTTATGCAGCAGCAACCAGCGCTTATTGCAAACAAACCCGATATTTCCAGACACACTATCCGGCCGGAAACCGACCTGAAGAGAAAAAACAAACTCTGTTCCAACACCGACTTCGCTGGAAACATGAATATCACCGCCCATTAACCTGACTAACTGTTGACTGATCGCCAGACCTAACCCACTACCGCCAGAAGCAACCGTATTGTCGTGTTGTTGGAAGGGCTGGAAGAGCTCGGAAATTTGTGTAGCGTCCATACCCGTGCCTGTATCAATAATCTCAAAA
>JAYSBB010000015.1:0-31364 GCA_041915645.1 Tolumonas sp. | reverse complement strand
ATAAAGCTTTAAATGAGACTCATTTTTTACACCCGGGGTAATACGTAATAACACGTGACCACGATGGGTCTGCTTAATTGCATGACTTAATAAAGTAAGCAGAATTTGTTCTACTCGTAGCGGATCACCAAGAATGAAACGAGGAATATCAGGAGATAAATCGACAATAAAAGAAATTCGTCTCTCACTGCAGTTGGGGCTTAATACACCCGCTACACGGTTCACCACCTCTTCTAAAGCAAACGCGGTGAAGTCTAACGCCAACTGGTTCGCTTCAATTTTGGAGTAATCCAACAGCTCGTTAATGACGCTATTTAACAAGGCAGCGGATGTTCTGATTTTGTTGATCTGTTCGCGTTGCGGTTGTGTCAGTGTTGAGCCCAAGGCTAAGCGAATTAAACCGGTAATGGTATTTAAAGGCGTATGTAATTCCCGCGTCATCTTTGACAACAGGTGCGATTTAGCCTCATTTGCCCGTATGGCTTCATGGGCTTGGTGTTCCAGAAAAACAGACCAATGTCGAAAAATATGATAACCAAGATATGCAAGGCTGATCATAATAAAACCAGATATACACAGCGTCAGTAAGACAATCTCTGAGAAACGACCCACAGTTTTTTCAGCATCAGATTTAACCGCAGCCAGCGAACTCAGCCCCAATGAATAAGACAATGAGAGATAAAGTAACACTCCCGAAATCAGCAAAATAACTGACAATGTTGCCTGCCGGCGGGGATAAATAGACGTGGTAGTCACTGGAAAAAGATGACCACGGTATTGATGAACATAGGGTGTGAAACAAAACAGCAATGGCAATGGCAATGGCAATATCATGATTGCGTCTAACCAATTACACACCCACCATTGCAACCAATGCTGATACTGCGCGGTCACCGCAATATTACTCAACAGCAGATCAACGCCCGCGCCAATGGAACAGCTAATAAACATCACCAACAAAAATGTAAACCAGCTATGCAGGCGCTTAAAATCTAATGACAATGGTAATGAACGGTAAGCCTGCGCAATCATGCCAAATAACATCAGATGGCTGGCAGCAAACACCAATGCCTGAGGGATATCGCCATGCAAGGTCGTTTGCAGTAATGTAATGGCAAACAATGACAATATACTCCAGCGTAAGCCAAACCAGAGTAATGACAATAAACTCAGTGAAACCGTTGGATCTAGCTGGAGAGATAAGTTGCCGTTGTTGATAGATAGCAAACTAGAATCGATGGTTAGCCGATGGCCAAAGATGGTGAGCCCAATCACCGAAAGCAACATGACCAGCCAAATAGTTTTTAACGGGCTGCGCTTAGCATTCGAAGTGAATAATACATGATATGGCAATTCCTGATAAAGGATTTCGCCTGATGGGTTTTCCATGTTGATCCCGCCGCTTTATTTATATTTTTTCAGATGAATGACTTACATCTGTGGTGCCCGTTTTTATTTTTACCCGCAATCTTGACCGGGCATCATCTACTTTCCCGAGGTATTTGCTCATGCTAGCGATAAATGCAGCCACATTCCCTGTTGGAACCGACAAAAAATTAACCATTTCTTCTTTTCATCTTAACGCCGGTGAATGCTGCACGATTATCGGTAACAACGGTAGCGGTAAGACCATCATGGCCCGTATTTTAAATCAGGAATTGCCCGCAGAGTCGGGAGAATTAATTCATCATCTGCGATCTGAAATGGTCTCTTTTGAGAAACAGATTAAACTTTATGATGACGAGTGGCAACGCACGAATACCGATATGCTGGGTGCGGAAGAAGAGATCGCTACTTCAGTGGAAAATCTGATTCAACAGACGCATCACAACACCACCCATTGCCATGAATTAGCTGCATTATTTGGAATTAGCCATCTGCTGACACAACCATTTACGGCATTATCCAGCGGTGAAGGTCGTAAAGTATTATTAGCTCAAGCGCTGATGTCAGAACCTGAGTTATTGATTCTGGATGAACCGTTTGATGGGCTTGATGTGCAGGCACGTGCACAACTTATGGCCACCTTAGAGCAGCTCTTACAAAAGGGCATGGCCTTAGCCCTGATCGTGAATCGTTTTGATGAGATCCCGCCGTTTGCCACACAATTAGGTTGGATATTGGATTGCCAATTCCAGCATCTGCAACCCAGAAACACCTTCTTTGCCGATCCGTTGACGCAACAGTTATTGCATTGTGCTTCTGCAACCGAGTTAACACTGCCACCCGCGTTACAACAAACTGAAAAAACGACTTTTGCCGACCCTTTAATTGAGCTGCAGCAGATCAAAGTCAGTTATGACGAACGGGTCATATTGCATGATCTCAGCTGGCAACTAAACCACGGTGAGCACTGGCATATTGCCGGCCCCAATGGCTGTGGTAAAACCACTTTATTGCATCTGATCACTGGCGATCATCCGCAGTGTTATAACAACAACATTACGTTATTTGGCCGACGTCGTGGCTCAGGTGAAAGTATCTGGGAAATAAAACAACACATGGGCATTGTCAGCCCTGCATTACACATGGCTTATCGTGTGGCGGGCACACCATTGACCGTTATGCTGTCAGGCTTTTATGATTCAATTGGCCTGTACCAGCAACCTGGTGATCAGGAAATCAAACTGGCACGCCAATGGTTGAAATTGCTCGGCATGGAAAAACAAGAGCAAGCATCATTTCTTCAGCTTTCCTACGGACAACAACGTTTATTGCTGATTGCCCGCGCAATGGTGAAACACCCAACCTTACTGATCTTGGATGAACCGCTGCAGGGCTTAGATAGTCTGAATCGCCATCTGGTATTGCAATACATCGACCTACTGGTCGCAAACAGCCACAGTCAGCTACTGTATGTATCTCATCACGCAGAAGATGTGCCGAATTGTATGACCCACCGCCTGCAGTTTATACCGACGGCGGAAAGTTGTTACCGCTACGAAGCCACTCGCCTGTGATCAGACGAGAATGAAACCAGATAAACAACAATAAGTGCTAGGCGAGTTTTTTTTGCCAGAACAACGCATGGCCTTGGGTTGGATCCAGTTCATAGCCGGCAAAACCACAGCGATGATAAGTTTGTTGCGCCGTGCGATTGCCGGATAACACTTCCAACGTCAGCTTGCAGCAATCACGCTCACATGCGACCAGCTCAATCTGCTGTAACAAGGCCGTTGCAATACCTTGCCCACGAAAAGCTGACGCGACGGCTAAATCATGAATGTTAATTAATGGGCGAGCGGCAAAAGTCGACACCGTCTGAAAAGCATTCAACAACCCTGCTGGTTGTTCATCCAGATAAGCAATCAATGAGACGGCGGAAGCGCACTGCTGTAATGTCTGCGGCAGTCGAGTGCGACACTCTGCCGTAAGTGGTTCACCACCGCCCATCGGATCTTGCGCATACAGATCCAATAGCATCACCAAATCAGCCATTTGCTGAGGGTTTTGATAATCCACCGTTAATATTTTTAGCATTATTTTTCCTTCTGAACATTATTTCCTATAAAACGATGTACTTATGAAATTGACACAATTTGCTACAGATTTCACATAAATTTGCCATCGATTATAATTAGGGTAGTCTTGCCAAAAGGCGATTTGGAGAGTTTCTATGAAATACCGTCGGATCATATCGTTGTTTATGGCCGCAGCTTTGTTACCACTTTCACAGGTGCAGGCAAGACCTCATTTTGACGGTCCGGGGGATGGCGATGGCCGCTGGGAACATCATCACCGCGATCATGATAGAGAATATTACCCTGGACCAGTGCGTTATTATCCCGGCCCGGTGCGTGTATACGGCCCTCGATATTACGAAGCGCCTGTGCGTTACAACATCATGCCACCAGGCTATAAAACAGTTATTGCTGCGGGTGTTACCTATTTTGTTTTAAATGAGTTGTTTTATCGTATGCATGGCGGCGTCTATGAACAAGTTCCGGCACCAGCTACCAGCAACGTTACTATTATCAATAACGGCGCCACCACCAGCACCATTGCCAACACGGGTTCGGTGATGAATGTGGTGGATATTAACGGGGTACGTTATTACACCCAAAACGGACGTTATTATCGTCTGAACAGTAATGGTGAATACCTTGAAGTAGCACCACCTAATTACTAATTAATTGATTAGCACATCGTTATGTCTGGAACTGCATTGTCATTTGGCGTAATTGAGCAGTCAGTTGCGCCAGTGACTGGCTGGATTCCGCCGTCTGATTAGCCCCTAACGCGATCACTTTCACTGATGAATGGATCGTATCAATATTTTTATTCAAATCCTCTGCCACGCTGTTTTGCTGTTCGGTGGCACTGGCAATTTGCGTGGTCATATCCGCAATCTCTTGTACCGCACCGGCAATAACGGCGATACGTTCACCGGCTTGATGTGCTTCCTCAACACTGTCTTTCACCATTTTGCTACTGTGCTGCATCGCTTGCACGGCATCATCACTGCGTTGCTGTAAGCTACCGATGATATTCTGAATTTCTTGCGTGGAATGTTGTGTGCGTTGCGCAAGGGATCGAACTTCATCGGCCACCACCGCAAAACCTCGCCCCTGCTCACCCGCGCGGGCGGCTTCAATCGCCGCGTTCAGAGCCAGTAAATTGGTTTGTTCGGCAATGCCACGGATCACATCTAACACCAGACTGATTTTACTGCTGTCGTGAGCCAGTGAAATGATCAGTGTCGTCGTCTGTTCAACATCGTCAGCAACGCGCTGGATGGCGTGGTTCGTACGCTCCACCACTTGCCCGCCATCTGAAGCTTCCGTAGCCGCATGCTGAGCTTCCTGCGCTGCATGAATGGTACTGCGTGCCACATCAGCCACCGTAGACGTCATCTCGTTCATCGCGGTGGCCAGATAGGTCAGCTCCTGCTCTTGTGTGCTGATACTGGATGCTGAGTTTTTGGCTACATGCTGGCCAGTTTCGACTTGCTCACTCATATGGCTGACGGTCATGGCCACTTGTTCAATCAGCTGATGTAAATTCTGCTGCATATCGGCAAAGGCATGGGCCAATGTGCCGATTTCATCCCGATTCAGCTGCGACAAATTCATCGGGTGTGTCAGATCACCCGCAGCAATACGTTTAGCCTGCTGCAACAAAGAGTGTAATGGTTTACGGATCTGGGCACCTAAGCCCAGAGCCCCCAGTAACACCAGCAATAAAACCAAGCCGATCAGTGTACTGATCTGCCAAATGGAAGCATGAAATAGTGTCGTTGCAGCTGTTGAGGTATTCGCTGACTTGTCATTCAGCGCGGCTTCCAGCGCAGATAAACTGCTTTTGAGCTGCTGATATTTGGGTAAACCCTCTTCCACAATTAAATCTTTCGCGTCCGCAGTGCTGCCTTCATCCAGTAATGACTGGAACTGCTGTTGCAATGCTTCATATTGGTGCCATTGCTCGGTAAGTTTTGTTTGTAATGCCTGTTCCTGAGGCAATGTCAGCCATTGCTGACTGGTTTGTAACACTTGACGGATCTGCGCGGAGTACTGTTTTAGGGCATTTTGGAATTGTATTTTTTCTTCGCTGGTCGCAAAACCGGACTGGCGTAATTGGATCTGACGGAAATCGGAAACTAGCACATCCATCCGCAAGATGTTGACCAGACTGGGCTCTACGTTACCGGTAATATATTCCACGTGGGCGTTCAGGCGCTGTAACAAATAACCGCTGACACCACCCAGCACCACAACCAGTAAACCAATGATGCCAAAACTGACACCCAACTTACGGCCAATCGATAAATGCCGGAATCCCATCATGTTTTACTCCATGCTCTCTTATGCGCTGAACATAAGCACGCAAATAAGGTGCCACAATGGAATTAGCCAGCAGAGTCTAGGTATACCCAAAGTAATTGGCGTTGCAGCAAGGCGACAAGAGAACGAATCCCCGTGAGCATAGATAAGCTATGTGATTGGGGTGAGTGAACGCCGTCAACGATGCTGCAACTTCAAGTACGAAGGGTTTATTCAGACCAACGCGGAGAGATAACTTGTTTGATGTGCAGATGATCCAGAATGCGAGCCACCAGAAAATTGACCAGATCGTCGATGCTCTGCGGTTTATGATAAAAACCCGGTGAAGCCGGTAGTATCGTCGCTCCCAGCTGCGTCAGTTTGAGCATATTTTCCAGATGAATAACGGAGTAAGGTGTTTCTCGCGGCACCAGCAATAAATGCCCTCGCTCTTTTAGCACCACATCGGCGGCGCGCTCAATCAAATTATCAGACATGCCGTGGGCAATAGCGGCCAGCGTGCCCATAGAGCACGGACAAACCACCATCTGTTTCGGTGCCGCAGAACCCGAGGCGACCGGAGAAAACCAGTCATCACGGCCATAAACCCGCAACTGATGCTCATCACAACCATACTGCTGGAGCAAAAATTGCTGACAGGCTTGCGGGTCTGCCGGCCAGTTCAGATCCAACTCCGTCGCCAGCACTACTTGCGCGGCAGACGAGAGCAACAGATGAACCTGACAGCCAGCAGAGAGTAATTGTTCCAACAGGCGAACGCCATACACTGCACCGGATGCACCGGTAATTGCCAAGGTGATCGTCTGGGTCATGCTTACTCCAATTACTTTGAATGTAATTTAGTTAATTTATCCAGCAACTTCAGATGAATGCCATCAAAGCCGCCATTACTCATGATCAGGATCTGATCGCCAGGCTTAGCTTCGGCAGCCAGCATATCGACCAGATGATGAATATCATGCTGCACAGTGGTCGGGATCGGCGCTTTCAGTGCCAACTGGTGGATATCCCAACCTAATCCGGTCGGGGCAAACATATAGGCTTTATCGGCCTGCACCAGACTCTTGATCAGCTCGCCCTGATGAACGCCCATTTTCATGGTGTTCGAGCGGGGTTCCAGCACCGCTAGAATCCGTGCGGTGCCCACTTTCGCCCGCAGCCCTGCAATGGTAGTCGCAATGGCGGTTGGGTGATGCGCAAAGTCGTCATACAGTTTGATGCCGGCGACTTCGCCACGCAGCTCCATACGCCGTTTCGGCATGATGAATTCGTTCAATGCCGCAATACCATCGACCACACGCACACCGGCATGGCGCGCTGCCGCAATCGCCATCAGGCCATTATGGACGTTGTGGCGACCGAGACCACACCAATGCACTTCACCTTGCACTTCGCCGTTTAAAACGACAGCGAATGCCGAGCCATCATCTTTCAGTAATTTGGCTTGCCAGTTAGCGCCATCTCCTTCCACCAGCTCGATTTCGCTCCAGCAGCCCATAGTACGCACTTCCGCCAACGCCGGATCATGCGCGGGCATGAGAATGCGGCCATTCGATGGTACGGTACGCACCAGATGGTGGAATTGGCGTTGGATCGACGCCAGATCGGGGAAAATATCCGCATGATCATATTCGAGGTTATTCATGATCAAGGTGCGTGGACGATAATGAACAAACTTAGAGCGCTTATCGAAAAATGCGCAGTCATATTCATCGGCTTCGATGACGAAAAACGGCGCGTTACCCAAACGAGCTGAGAAAGGAAAATTGCCCGGCACACCGCCGATCAGGAAACCTGGTTCTAAGCCCGCATGTTCTAAAATCCATGCCACCATGCTGGAAGTGGTCGTTTTACCGTGCGTACCGGCAACACCCAGCACCCAGCGCTGTTGTAATACATTGTCACGCAACCACTCTGGGCCGGAGGTATACGGCAAATTGCGGTTTAATACATATTCCACACACGGATTGCCACGGCTCATCGCATTGCCAATCACCACCATATCCGGTGCCGGATCGAGTTGTGATGGATCGTAGCCCTGCACCAGCTCAATGCCCTGCTCTTCTAACTGCGTGCTCATCGGCGGATAAACGTTAAGATCAGAGCCGGTCACCTTGTGACCCTGTTGTTTCGCCAGCACCGCAATACCGCCCATAAAGGTGCCGCAGATGCCCAGAATGTGAATATGCATACAGGATTACCTGAATTTAAGAAAACTAAAACACTGATTCTAATGAAGCAATGCACTTTGTGCCATCACTCTGCAGCGCAGGTTGGTAGCGATTTATATCAGCCCCGTTATAATAGGCGGCTGCAACCTACTATTAATTAAAAAAGGGAAACGCCATGAGCTTGAATTTGGTTCCTGCTGGCAAAGAAATGCCGGAAGATATCTATGTAGTTATTGAGATCCCGCAAAATGCTGATCCAATCAAATATGAAATCGACAAAGCGTCTGGCGCCATATTTGTAGACCGTTTCATGTCGACCCCAATGTTCTACCCATGCAACTACGGTTACATCAACAACACCCTGTCGCTGGATGGTGATCCAGTAGACGTGCTGGTGCCGACTCCATACCCATTGATCCCAGGTTCTGTGATCCGCTGCCGCCCTGTTGGCGTGCTGAAAATGAGCGATGAAGCAGGTCAGGACGCGAAACTGGTTGCTGTACCACACAGCAAACTGACTAAACAATACGAACACATTAACGACGTACATGAACTGCCAGAACTGCTGAAAGCGCAGATCCGCCATTTCTTTGAACGTTATAAAGAACTGGAAGCCGGTAAATGGGTAAAAGTTGAAGGCTGGGGCGACAAAGCTGAAGCCATCGCTGAAATCGAAGCGTCTGTAGTACGTTACGAAGAAAGCAAATAAGCATTAGAAAATCAAAAAGCCATGCATTGCATGGCTTTTTTGTTTGGGAACTCGGAGATCCCTTTTCGTTATCGTGTGTTATCAAGAGTACAGATAAACCGCCAGCCCTATAATCAACGCGATATATACCAGCAGCAAAACGAGTAATTTCGTTTTTGGCATTTTGTTGTCATTCGTCATTATGCTAAATCCTCGCAGACCTCATCGCTGGCCTACTGGTTAACAATAGCATAACAATTTTGTTAACTCTATCCGTACGTTTACTACGTCTATTGTAAATTACTGATCTGACTCACAGCTTACCGAAATCGTTTCAGCAAGGTTTCAGCCGTTTATTCCGCTAATAACCCACGCGCTTGTAATTGTGCTAACAATTCTGCAACGACATCGCTCACGGAACGTCCATGATTGTGAATATGCACTTCCGGTTGTTCCGGTGCTTCATACGGATCAGAGATCCCGGTGAAATTTTTGATTTCGCCGGCGCGGGCTTTTTTATACAGCCCTTTCGGATCGCGTTGTTCACATTCCACCAATGGTGTGTCGACAAACACTTCGACAAATTCTCCCTGTGGAAACAGTGCGCGGATTGCATCACGATCAGCACGATATGGCGAGACAAAAGCCGCTAACACCACCAGACCCGCATCGACCATTAGTTTCGATGCTTCACCGACTCGACGTAGATTCTCCTGCCGATCTTCTGCGGAAAAACCTAAGCCCTTGCACAAGCCATGACGTACATTGTCACCATCGAGCAGATAGGTGTGCACACCGTGACGGAACAGTTCTTGTTCTAATGCGCCAGCAATGGTCGATTTACCGGAACCCGATAGGCCCGTAAACCACAGTAGGAATGCTTTATGCCCTTTTTGCTTAGCCCGAGCGGCTTTATCAATGGCATGTTCATGCCAGACGATGTCTTTGTTCATTCGATCTAAACCTATTAAGTGCAACGAAGGTTAATAAACACTCTTCTGTAGACAAAGGGGATTCATTCTTCCGACACGCCGTAAACCCATCCATGGGGGCTCCGCCGCGTCATCCATGACGCGGAGGGTCTCCAGAATGATTCCCCTTGTCCGCTTTCGCTTTGTGCTGCGTTTAGGTAACGAATCCTAAAAAGCAAAGAGGTAACCAGCAGGTTACCTCTGATAAACACATTACAGCTTGCCGATATCCAGCGCCTGCCAATGCGGGAAGTGTTTACGCACCAGCGCATTCAGTTCCAGTTCAAACTCGCTGAATTGCGTTTTGGTGGTCTTATCAGCCAGCGCTTCTACCACCATACCGGCACCGATGGTGACGTTACTCAGACGATCGATGACGATGAAACTGCCCGTGTCACGTACTTTATCGTAAGGATCGACGCCGACCTGATTGGTCAGAGACAGCTCCAGCAGACCGATTTCATTCAGTTTCAGCTCGGTGGCTTCATGCTGTTCCAGCGTATTCACATCAATCCGGTGACGGATAGCATCGACATGACCGCGAGTTTTGCGGGTCGCCAATTTGATATCATACTGACGGTGCGGTTGCAGTGGCTCTTCGGTCATCCACACCACATTTGCCAGCACACGCTGCGTGATCTGGGTATCGGCTTCCGGAGCTACCAGCAAATCACCACGGCTGATGTCGATTTCATCTTCCAGTGTGATCGTCACCGCTTCGCCCGGCAGAGCATAATCAAGGTCGCCATCAAAGGTCACGATGCGTTTTACTTTGCTCTCTTTACCAGACGGCAACACTTTCACCACATCGCCCGGTTTCACGACACCCGCTGCGATGGTGCCCATGTAACCACGGAAATCCAGATTCGGACGAGACACCAGCTGTACCGGCATACGGAACGGCAAATCGACGTTGCGCGTGCCAACTTCAGCATTTTCCAGCAGTGTCAACAGTGGTTCACCGGAGTACCATGGCATCTGCTCGCTTTTAGTCACCAGATTGTCGCCATCCAGTGCCGAAATTGGCACTACTTTGATGTCGATTTTTGGCAAACCGGCAGCAAAACCCAGATATTCGGTTTTGATGCTGTTGAAGACTTTCTCATCGAAATTCACCAGGTCCATCTTGTTCACCGCAACGATGAACTGACGAATGCCTAACAGGCTGGCAATGAAACTGTGGCGGCGGGTCTGTTCCAGTACACCGCGGCGCGCATCGATCAGGATGATCGCCAGATCACAGGTCGATGCACCAGTCGCCATGTTACGGGTGTACTGCTCATGACCCGGGGTATCCGCGATGATGAATTTACGCTTGGCAGTCGAGAAATAGCGATAAGCCACATCGATGGTAATGCCCTGCTCACGTTCAGCCTGCAGACCATCGACCAGCAAGGCGAAATCCAGTTTTTCACCGGTGGTGCCGATCTTCTGGCTTTCTGATTTCAGCGTGTTCAGGTGATCTTCATACACCTGACGGGAATCATGCAACAGACGGCCGATCAGGGTACTTTTACCATCATCCACGCTGCCGCAGGTCAGGAAACGCAGCAAACTTTTATGCTGCTGGTTCTTCAGGTAAGTCTCGATGCCTTCTTCTTTGATTGCTTCGGCAATAGTGGTATTCATTGTCTTGTTCCTTAATCCGTTTCAGTAACCCGCAAATCTTAGAAATAACCCTGACGTTTTTTCAGCTCCATCGAGCCGGCCTGATCGCTGTCGATCAGACGCCCTTGCCGTTCACTGGTGGTCGACACCAGCATCTCTTCGATGATTTCTGGCAGGGTTGAGGCTTCGGATTCGACCGCCCCAGTCAGTGGATAACAACCGAGGGTACGGAAGCGGACAGATTCCATTTGCGGTACTTCGCCCGGATTAAGCGGCATACGTTCATCATCAACCATGATTTTCACACCATCACGTTCGACAATCGGACGTTTGGCGGCGAAATACAACGGAACGATTTCAATGTTTTCCAGATAGATGTATTGCCAAATATCCAGTTCGGTCCAGTTCGACAGCGGGAACACACGGATGCTTTCGCCTTTGTTCACCTGACCGTTATACAGGCGCCACAGTTCAGGGCGCTGGTTTTTCGGATCCCACGCGTGGTTTTTATCGCGGAAGGAGTACACACGTTCTTTCGCACGTGATTTCTCTTCATCACGACGCGCACCACCGAAAGCGGCATCAAAGCCATATTTATTCAGCGCTTGCTTCAAACCTTCGGTTTTCCAGATATCAGTATGCTTTGAGCTGCCGTGTTCAAACGGATTCAGGTTCATCGCTACGGCATCCGGATTAATGTGTACCAGCAATTCCAGACCGTATTTCTTCACGGTCTCATCACGAAACTTGATCATTTCGCGGAATTTCCAAGTGGTATCCACATGCAGCAATGGGAATGGCAGCGTGCCCGGATAGAAGGCTTTCCGCGCCAGATGCAGCATGACAGAGGAGTCTTTCCCGATGGAGTAGAGCATTACCGGATTCTGAAACTCGGCCGCCACTTCACGGATGATATGGATGCTTTCGGCTTCCAACTGCTTCAAATGGGTTAATCGTGTGGTGTCCAGTTGCATATGCTTACTACTCCTGTTTACGCCCTTGCCTGACCATGCAGACTTTATATCAGGCAAGATTGATCAAATGTTCTTTGCCGGAGGCGATGTCACCACCAAACCAGCTTAATGTGTCGGCCAGTGCAGCTACTTCGCCGATCACAATCAGTGATGGGCTGTGGGCGCCTTTAGCCAGCTCAGGTAATTCTTGTAACGTGCCGCGCAACACGCGTTGTTTCACCGTGGTGCCACGCTCAATCAGGGCTACTGGCGTTTCTGGGCGACGACCGTGGGCAATCAGGCGGGCGGTAATGGTCGGTGAACCAATCAGCCCCATGTAGATCACCAAGGTCTGATTGCTGGCAGCCAATGATGCCCAATCCGGCTCTTCGCCATCTTGTTTGCAATGCCCGGTGATAAACACCGCACTCTGCGCGCTATCACGATGCGTCAGCGGAATACCGGCATACGCGGTCGCCCCAGCGGCTGCGGTGATACCCGGCACCACTGAATACGGAATGCCTTCGGCGCGGGCCGCTTGCAATTCTTCCGCACCACGTCCGAACATAAACGGATCGCCACCTTTCAGGCGCACGACGCGTTTACCGGCACGGGCATGGCTTAATATCAATTCATTGATTTCATGCTGTGGCACACTGTGCGCGCCGGCTTTCTTGCCGACACTGATGCGCTCGGCATCACGGCGCACCAAATTCAGAACCTCCGGTGATACCAACTGGTCATACAGCACCACTTCCGCCTGTTGGATCTGCTGCAGGCCTTTCAGTGTCAGCAAACCTGCATCACCAGGGCCGGCACCAACCAGCACAATTTCACCACCGGCATAACTTTCAGCATTTAACTGCTGTTCCATCCACTGTTCCGCCGCTGGCTGTTGTTCTGTTTCCAGCAAAGTAGCCAGTTGCGGTGAGGCAAACGCTTTTTCCCAGAAACGGCGGCGCGATGTAATGTCACCCAGTTTTTGTTTAATACGGGAACGCCATTCACCCGACAAATTACCCAGTGCACCCAAATGTTTTGGCAATAACGCTTCTAAACGCTCGCGCAGCATGCGTACCAGCACCGGCGCTTTGCCGCCACTCGATACCGCCACCATGATTGGCGAGCGATCAATAATCGACGGGAAAATAAAGCTCGAACGATCAGGGTCATCGACCACGTTTACCCAGATATTGGCCGCATCCGCTGCTGCCGCAACTTCCGCATTCACCTCTTCATCGTCGGTCGCCGCAATCACCAGCATCTGATTATTCAAATGCACCGGATTAAAACGCGATGGAATATAGGTATGTTGTTCCGACAGTAATTCCGTCAATTCTTCGTGTAACGATGGGGCAATCACGGTTAATACCGCACCGGCGTCTAATAACAGACGGGCTTTACGCAGTGCAATATCACCACCACCTACCAGTAATACGGTGCGATTTTTTAATCTGGCAAACAGCGGCAGATAATCCATGATGACTCCTTCTATTTCTGGAATATGAATATAGACATGTAATAGTGAGATGTAAAATGATAAAAAGGCACTTTTATAGCTAAAAAGTAATATGCTTATCTGATTATGTGATTTAGAGATTAAGTTACCTTTTAACGGGCAGGTTTGGCCAGTTGTGCCTTAATTTTTAGCTCTTTCGCCAGGCAATCCGCGCATAAACAATCGCTGGCATCGAGTGATAATGACATGATATTCGGAAGGTCTTGGCACCAGCAGCCACCATTTTTTCCGCCAGTGCCACACTGAAATTGATTTCCGCAAACCGAGCACCACTTTTCTTCTGCTTGTAAAGGCCGGCTCAGCAACCGCATCCAAACTAATTCTTTCTGCTCGTCACTGAAATCCAACCAATTAGCCACTTCATCAAGAGTACGATGGCATCCCTTACAATACTGACCAGACTCATCTAACCGGCAAACACCACGACAGGGTGAATGGATTGTCATGCGACCTCCTTGTTCATATCCATATGGCTCATCGTCCTTATGTTCTATACTCTTGATACTATGAAAAAAGTATAGCCAGAAAGCTGGCTCTCGGAGGTTGTAATGGATTTAAGTTTACCACTGCTTATTATTTTTATCGTACTGGTTCTCGTCACACTCAGCACTGTGATTAAAGTAGTGCCACAAGGTTATAACTGGACGGTAGAACGATTTGGACGCTACACCAGTACACTAACACCCGGATTGAGTTTACTCATCCCCTTCATCGATCGTATAGGCCGCAAAATAAACATGATGGAACAGGTCATGGATATTCCGCCGCAGGAAATTATCTCCCGCGATAACGCCAATGTAACGATTGATGCCGTGGCTTTTGTGCAAGTGATTGAAGCGCATAAAGCAGCGTATGAAGTAAATGATCTGATGTCCGCTATTCGTAATCTGACCATGACCAACATCCGTACTGTACTCGGCGCGATGGAACTGGATCACATGCTGTCACAACGCGACACGATCAATGAAAAATTGCTGCGTACCGTCGATGCCGCCACCAGCCCATGGGGAGTCAAAGTCACACGTATTGAAATCAAAGACGTGCGCCCACCACAAGATTTGATTGAAGCAATGAATGCCCAGATGAAAGCCGAACGTCAGAAACGGGCGGAAATTCTTGAAGCCGAAGGTGTGCGCCAATCGAAGATCTTAAAAGCCGAAGGTGAAAAACAATCGCAGATCCTGAAAGCAGAAGGTGAACGCCAAGCGGCGTTTTTAGCCTCGGAAGCGCGTGAGCGTCAAGCCGAAGCAGAAGCCAAAGCCACCCAACTAGTTTCAGATGCAACTTCCAACGGCAACACCCAAGCCATCAATTATTTTATCGCGCAAAAATACACCGAAGCGCTGGGTAAGATTGGTGATGGACAAAACAGTAAGCTGGTCTTGATGCCACTAGAAGCCACACAGTTAATCGGCTCGATCGGCGGTATCAGTCAGTTGTTAAATGAAATTGGGCAGAAAAAAGCGTAGTTATATACCCAAAGTAATTGGAGTTGCAGCAAGGCGACAAGTGAACGAATCCCCATGAGCATAGATAGACTATGTGATTGGGGTGAGTGAACGCCGTCAACGATGCGGCAACTTCAAGTACGAAGGGTATAAAGACATAGGGTGCAATGATGCTGGATTGGACATGGTTTTCTGAATGGAATTACTGGCACTGGTTGATCCTCGGTGCTGCATTATTACTGCTGGAACTGTTTGGCACTGCTGGCCTGCTGCTTTGGACCGGCATCGCTGCACTGCTGACTGCCGTGATGGTATATCTGTTTACGTTAGATATTTATGGCCAATGGGGTCTGTTTGCCATATTCAGTATCGCCACAACCTGGTATTGGTTTCGTCTTAACCAACGCGATAAACCCGCCGTCAGCGCAGCTGTATTGAACCAACGCACTCAACGCTGCATAGGTGCACAAACCACTTTGTTGGAAGATGTACAGTTAGGGCAAAGCCGAGTTCGGTTGGATGATACAGTTTGGCAAGTGTTGTGTAACGAACCGCTTAAAGCAGGCACTGCAGTTAAAATAATCTCGGCAGAAGGCACTTTGCTGATTGTTGAAGCCAGAAAAATCAGCTGAACTCTTGAAAATAACTCTTAAAAATAAGGGGGGCACAACAGCCCCCTCGTTTCATGAACAGTTATCCACGACTTATTCTGGCTTAAGAACGAAGTCTTCCCCCATCCGAATTTCATCCCGCAGGGTTGGCAGCATAGCCTCGAGAGCATCTTTCTCTGCCTGCGTCAGTGGCCCGTATGGTAACACCTTATACCAGCCCTCTTTACCTAAACGCATCGGTTGTGAGAAGAAACGGCTGTGTTGGCTACCGCCTTCCACATAAGCACATTCCACCACGTTTTCTTCACCCATCAGACCACGAACCACCGCATTGACAAAACGATGTGCTGCGGCAGCCATGGCCAGTGTTGCTGAACCATTGCCCGCTTTGGCTTCAACGACTTCAGTACCCGCATCTTGAATATGACGCACCAATTGCGCGGCCTCTTCATCAGTGAATTCAAAACCACCGACTTGCGACATCACTGGTAGAATCGTTTTACCACTGTGACCACCAATCACATTCACGCGGATAGTGCCGGCTGCACGTCCTTGTGAATTGGCAACAAACGTTTCCGCACGGATAACATCCAACATGGTGACGCCAAACAATTTCTGCGGATTATAAACACCGGCTTTTTTCAACACTTCCGCCGCAACTGGCACCATGCTGTTCACTGGGTTAGTAATAATGCAGAAACAAGCATTCGGGCAGATTGACGCAGCTTCAGAGACTAATGCCTGAATAACACCGGCATTAAATTTAAATAAATCGCTGCGATCCATACCTGGTTTACGGGCAATGCCCGCACAGATCACGACCACATTACTGCCTTCCAATGCTTTTGGCAGATCAGTGCCAGCAAAGCCTTTTACCGCAACATCAGTAGGAATATGGCTCAAATCAACAGCAATACCCGGTGTTACTGGCGCAACATCATACAAAGCCAGTTTAAAGCCGGCGGGCAATTTCATTTTTAATAATAGGGACAGCGCTTGCCCTATACCACCAGCAGCACCGAGAACAGTTATTTTCATAGCAAGCTCCATATTTTTGTTGTTGTGATGGTAGTTATAAGTATTGCTCATCTGAAAATAGTAGAAAGTGACGTATCCACCAAACACACCCGCGGGAAGTGTGAGCTGGGTGACACTCTTTCTTTATTCAGACTGAATCGTTTAACTCGCTTCTCAGGCCATTTTTGCATGCTGACTTCCAGCAACCGCTGCCTAGATCCTGTGAACTAATATCTATTTTTATGCAGCAATCGTTGAAATATATGCAGCCAGACTGCAAAATTGTTGTTTATGAACGATTCATCTCGGATTTTACATGAAACCCGGCGAAAAACAGGAACAACTTGTTAAGGCTTTCAAAGCCTTATTACGAGAAGAGCGATTTGGATCACAGGCTGAAATTGTTACGGCACTGAATGAAATCGGCTTTGAAAACATTAACCAGTCGAAAGTATCTCGGATGTTAAGCCGCTTTGGTGCGGTACGAACCCGTAATGCCAAGACGGAAATGGTGTATTGCTTACCCGTAGAATTGGGTATTCCGACGATCAACAGCCCACTGAAAAATCTGGTGCTGGATGTCGATCATAACGGCATTATTCTGGTTATCCACACCACCCCGGGTGCGGCACAATTGATTGCCCGTATGCTGGATTCCTTGGGTAAAGCAGAAGGTATTCTCGGCACCATTGCTGGTGATGACACCATCTTCATCACGCCAACAGCAGAAACCGATATCGACGAGCTTTACGACTCTGTTCTGGAGTTATTTGAACAGACGGGTTAGTACACAGGCTATAAAAAAGGGACCGTGAGGTCCCAATATGTCTGAACGAACAATCTGAAAAAAACAGAATTAGATGGCTTCGCCATCCATCTCACCGGTACGGATACGCACAACATGCGCCAGGTCGTACACGAAAATCTTGCCGTCACCAATTTTGCCGGTATAAGCCGCTTTGCTGATTGCTTCGATAATGCTTTCAACGTTATCGTCAGAAGTAGCGATATCCAGTTTTACTTTCGGCAGAAAGTCGACCTGATATTCAGCACCGCGATACAATTCGGTGTGACCCTTTTGACGGCCAAAACCTTTCACTTCGGACACGGTCATACCATCTACGCCAAGTGCAGCAACAGCTTCACGCACGTCATCCAATTTGAACGGTTTAATGATTGCACTGATAAGTTTCATAGTTAAACTCCCACTCCCTGGTTAATTGGGCTTAACTGAAACAATTCAATGTCTGTGCCATTTATTAAATATCCTTATTTTTCATCAACTTAACAACATATAACGCATTCATCATACTGTTGATGAACGCAATTATGCACTTCCCGCCAGCACCGCAACAAAAACGCCCCAAAAAGGGGCGTCATTGTGGGTCATTTATCTATTCTTGCTCAGTAATAAACTCACGCCAGGCACGAAGTAATAATTCGAAGTCATCCAGACCACAAGCGGCAAATAACTCATCATCGTAATAACTCAAACCCTGCTCATTATCTTCTATCGGTGTTTCAAATTGCAGCTCCAACGCACTGACGGTGGCTGCCTCTTCTTCCAGATACAGACAAAAGGTCTTGCCGGATAATTTATAATCGTCTCCACCATGTAATAAGTGCGCGGTGGCTTTCAGAATTTCATCACAAAGGGGTAAATTTTCACCCAATTCATCGGTCAGCCAAAAGCCAAAGGCTTCATGCCCCATCGATAAACGAGCCCGGCAACGACCGTCTATGTCCCGGACAAACTCATGATCCATACCTTGCTCTCCTGAACAACGGCAATACGGGTCATCCCTCACCTGTTCAGCCTGTCTGCAGACTGCGTTTGCCTGATTATGTTTATACTCTTCCCACTTGATGTTGCAGCGGTGTTGGCTGCGTTCACTTGCCGCCTACCTGCAACACCAAGTTGTTTGGGTATACTTATTAACAATAGTTGAAAGTTATTGGAAACAGCGAAAAAAGAGAAGGGCAAGTCGATGACCTGCCCTTCATGTGATCACAAATTACCGTTTTATGCGGGTACTTGTAAAATCACTTCCGCTGCTTTGCTGGTATAGCTGGCGATCTGATCAAAGTTCAGATAACGATAAACGTCGGCCGCCATCGCATCCAGTTCCTTCGCGTAAGATTGATACTCTTCTACGCTTGGGATCCGACCCAGAATCGCTGCCACAGAAGCCAGTTCCGCCGAAGCCAGATAGACGTTCGCGCCCTGACCTAAACGGTTCGGGAAGTTACGGGTCGAGGTAGATACCACAGTGGTGCCATCGCCAACACGCGCTTGGTTACCCATACACAGAGAACAGCCCGGGATTTCGATACGCGCACCCACGCGACCGAAAATGCCGTAATAACCTTCTTCGGTCAGTTGGTCACGATCCATTTTGGTCGGTGGCGCGATCCACAGACGGGTATGCAGCTGACCTTTGAACTGGTTCAGCAATTTACCAGCTGCACGGAAGTGACCGATGTTGGTCATGCAAGAACCGATGAACACTTCATCGATTTTATCGCCCGCAACAGTAGAGAGCAGACGCGCATCATCCGGATCGTTCGGTGCACACAGGATCGGCTCTTTGATTGCGTTCATGTCGATTTCAATGATCGCGGCGTATTCTGCATCCGCATCCGCCTCCATCAGTTTTGGATTGGCCAGCCATTCCTGCATGCCTGCGATACGACGCTCGATGGTGCGTTTGTCACCGTAACCTTCTGCCAGCATCCATTTCAGCATCACGATGTTGGAATTCAGGTATTCAGCAATTGGCGCTTCATCCAGCTTGATGGTACAGCCTGCAGCAGAACGCTCAGCACTAGCATCAGCCAGTTCAAATGCTTGCTCCACTTTCAGTTGTGGCAGACCTTCGATTTCCAGAATACGGCCAGAGAAGATGTTTTTCTTACCCGCTTTCTCAACAGTCAGCAGGCCCATCTGAATGGCTTGGTAAGGGATCGCATGTACCAGATCACGCAAGGTGATACCGGGCTGCAATTCGCCTTTAAAGCGCACCAGCACAGACTCTGGCATATCCAATGGCATCACACCGGTAGCAGCAGCAAACGCCACCAAACCAGAGCCTGCAGGGAAAGAAACGCCGATTGGGAAGCGGGTGTGTGAGTCACCACCAGTACCGACGGTATCCGGCAGCAGCATACGGTTCAGCCAGCTGTGGATAACACCATCGCCTGGGCGCAATGAAACACCGCCACGATTCATGATGAAATCAGGCAGCGTGTGGTGCGTCTGCACGTCGACCGGTTTTGGATAAGCAGCGGTATGACAGAAAGACTGCATCACCAGATCTGCCGAGAAGCCCAAACAGGCCAGATCTTTCAGCTCGTCACGAGTCATTGGGCCGGTGGTATCTTGCGAGCCCACGGTGGTCATCTTCGGTTCGCAGTAAGTGCCCGGACGAATACCGGCAACACCACAGGCTTTACCAACCATTTTTTGCGCCAGCGTGTAACCTTTACCGGTATCCGCGACTGGTTTCGGACGATTAAACACGGTTGATGCCGGCAGCCCCAGCATGTCACGTGCTTTGTCGGTCAGACCACGACCCACGATCAATGGAATACGGCCACCAGCACGCACTTCATCCAGCAGTACGTCGGTTTTCAGCTCGAATGTAGCAATCACTTCGTCACTGCCATGCGCAGTCACTTTACCGGCATATGGGTAGATGTCGATGACATCACCGGTGTTCATTTTGCTGACATCCAGCTCGATTGGCAGTGCACCGGCATCTTCCATAGTGTTGAAGAAGATTGGCGCAATTTTGCCACCCAGTACGAAACCACCAGCACGTTTGTTTGGCACGTTCGGGATATCATCGCCCATGAACCACAGCACGGAGTTAGTCGCAGATTTACGCGATGAACCGGTACCCACTACGTCACCCACATACACCAGTGGGAAACCTTTCTGTTTCAGGGCATCCAGCGTTTTGATCGGGCCAACCGCACCTTCTTGATCGGCGGTGATCCCCGGACGGCTGTTTTTCAGCATCGCTAAGGCATGCAATGGAATATCAGGACGTGACCAGGCATCTTGTGCAGGCGACAGATCATCGGTGTTGGTTTCGCCGGTGACTTTGAAAACGGTCAGAGTGACTTTATCGGCCAGTTGTGGGCGACTCAGATACCACTCAGCATTGGCCCATGATTCCATCACCTGTTTGGCATAGGCATTACCAGCTTGCAGTTTTTCTTGCACGTCATGGAAAGAATCAAACAACAGCAAGGTGTGCGACAGCGCTTTTGCAGCAATCGGGGCCAGCTTGGCATCATCCAGCAGATCGATCAGCGGTTGAATGTTGTAACCGCCTTGCATGGTACCCAGCAATTCAGTCGCTTTTTCCGCACTGATCACAGGAGAGGTCACAGTTCCCTTGGTTACGGCAGCCAGAAAACCAGCTTTTACATAAGCAGCTTCATCGACTCCAGGTGGCACACGATCAGCCAGCAGTTCTAATAATACGGCTTCTTCACCGGCCGGTGGGTTTTTCAGTAATTCAACCAGCGCGGCAACCTGTTCGGCTGATAATGGTTTTGGCGCAATACCTTGCGCAGCACGTTCTGCAACGTGTTGACGATAGCTTTCTAGCACAATGCACTCCTCTCTGGAAATTCAGCCCCGCCGCTCATCCCTGAACAGTTGTCAGTAGCTTGGCTGTAAAGCAAACGGGGGATAACTATAGTGAATTTATATGCAAAATAGAAACATAACTGCTGATTAACAGCGACCTTTCTTGGCCTGACCCGGAGGGCAGAAACCGCCGTTCCCTGCAGGATATTGACCACCTTGATCCAGAATCACGCGCGAGCCACCAACATCAACATCCGCACGGCGTACCCGGACAGGCTCAACACAACCAATCAGCATTGTTACTGCAACCGCCAACACCAAATACGACAAGTTTTTCACAGTGCGTTCCTCTGTAGTTTTTATTGTTACTTTCCGGTTAAGCATAATCGTTACCGACAGAAAAAACATCCGCCGACAATTAACCAGAAAAAAATTTCGCATTTCATAGACATTTTTTGCTCACACAATACGAAACGTTACCGTGTAGTCAGGGAATCCGACGAAAGCTATACTTAATTCAGCGATGAAATATCGTTTTTCCTCGGTCAGGTGATCAGTAATACACATCCTGCCCGGTTTTTATATTAAGGACTGTTCATGTTGTATTCGATTTTAGCCATCAGTCTTGGCGCTTCTGTCGGTGCCGTCAGCCGTTGGTTTTTAGGTTTGGGGCTGAACGCGCTATTCCCCACCATTCCACTGGGGACATTGGCTGCTAATTTACTCGGTGGTTATCTGATCGGTTTGGCGATCACCTTTTTTGCAGGAAACCCCAGTTTGCCACCGGAATGGCGTCTGCTGGTGATCACGGGTTTCCTTGGTGGTTTGACTACCTTTTCAACTTTTTCCGCCGAAGTGACCACCTTATTACAACAAGGCCGATTAGCTTGGGCTGGTGCCGCAATTTCTGTGCATGTTTTAGGTTCGCTGGCGATGACGTTGTTGGGAATGGCATCAATGAACTTATTACAACGTGTACCTTAGGAGGTGCTTATGCAAGGCTTCAAGCTAACATTCTTCACACAACAAGACCGTTCTGTACATGGCCAGTCACTGGCGTTATGGCTACTCGAACAAGCGAAAGAGATTGGCATTCGTGGTGCGACACTGGCCGCGGCCAGCGAAGGGTTTGGCCATGATAAAAAACTGCATTCTGTGCATTTTTTTGAGCTGACCGAGCAACCACTACAAGTGACCATGGCGGTTACCGCCGAAGAAGCTGAGTTGATGTTTGCTTTACTGAAAAAAGAGAATATCAATATATTCTACACGCAGGCAGCGATTGAATTTGGTATGTCAGGAGAACGTCATACCCTTCGTACTTGACGTTGCAGCATCGTTGACGGCATTCACTCCCCCCAATCACATAGCCTATCTATGCTCATGGGGATTCGCTCATTTGTCGCCTCGCTGCAACTCCAATTACTTTGGGTATAAATACGCCTTGATAGCCAATATTTAATCTTTGAGCCCCATTTTTCTGAAAAACATTTCCGCCGGACAAAATCCGGTGAAAGAACTCTGGACCATATTCGCCCCAACAAACAAGGTTAACAGCACAAACCATGGGCTGAGCCAGTAAGTCAGTGCCACCGAGACTAACACCATCACCCCGGCAAAGGCTCGTACTGCTTTATCGACCGTCATGATGTCCCTCCTTTTAATTAGATCTATCTAATTAAATATAGTCGTTCCAGCTAAATACTGGGTTTGCCAACCTAAATATTCATTCCTGTGTAATTTTTCTCAGTAACCACTAACGCAACTAAATTCATTAGTAGTTACAAAATATTCATAAGAACATTAATTAGAATAATCTAATTAAGTGGGGTTGGGTCATGCAGCATATTCTGGTACTCCTCATACTGTGTACGGGCTCAGCCTGCTGTTTGGGTTGTTTGCCTCGATCGTGCTGACGCTGGTCGTGATCCAGCTGCTGTATTTTCTTTATCTATCACATAAGGAAGCTATAGGAGATATTCGCGGCCATCGCACCGGTTAAGTGCATGCGATGGTCTATGCTTAAATTATCTTTTTGACCAGTTAATGAGAGGCTGTAATGCTGCCCCCATCAATTTACGAATTACTGCCCAGCTCGTATCTGCTGATCGGTAGCAGCATCATCAGTTCCAGTAATAACCCTTTGGTGGTTATGGCAGGTTGCCTGTTTTTTGCCTCCGGTTCCTGGATCTGGATCTTACGTTCCAATAATCGGCGAGTTGATAAAGGAGTAAAATATTACATGCTGATTTTTCGGAACTTTTATCTGCCGGATACGCTGTATGAGCTACTGCCTTTTATTAATATTTTTACCGGTCTGATATTGATCAAACTCCAGCTGCATCCGGTTGTGGCGATCGCAGATGCGGCATTTATAACCTGGGCTTTTTACTGCATAATGAAACGCCATCTGTTCAGAAAGAACCCATATAACACCAGCAAATACAAACTGTATAAACCCCATAAATAGCTTAGAAATTTGCAAAAACAAACCTCAGCTATGTATACAAATTAGTCCCCGTTCGCTTTTCAGAATTTCAACTAATTGCATTAACGTAGTAATAAACACTGACTCATCTTCAATTGCCATCAACGATAAGCGGATGGCGTTCGGCGTCAAAGCCAATGGATCGACTTTAAAATAGGAAGCGCTGCTGACCAGAATGCCGCGATTTTTCGCGACCAGCGTAAAGGCATCTGCTTGCCAATGCTCCGGCAACACCAGCCACAAGTGGTAGCTATCAGGCTGATGAAATAGCGTAAATTCAGCTAAATATTCTGCTGCTAAACGCTGGCGATTGATTGCTATCTGGCGTTGTTCTTTGGCGATTCGAAATGCCTCCCCAGTGTAAATTAGCACAGCTGCCGCCGCAAACGTGATCGGTGATGGCAACCACAATGTGGAGCGAATAAATGCGGCTAAGCGTTCACTTTCCGCCGCTGGCGCTTTGATATAACCGCACCGCAGACCGGGGCTGATGGCTTTTGACAGACTGGTGATATGGAAACCATGTAATGGTGCAAAATTGCAGATCGCCGCAATCGGGGCCGGATTTAAAAAACCATAAATATCATCTTCAACTAACCACAGCTGATGCTGATTTACGACTTCGGCCAGTTGCTGTCGACGTTCGACAGGCATTGTCGCTGCAGTTGGGTTTTGATGTGATGGCACGACAATCACCATCGCGATTGGGGTGTTCTGACATAAGTCATTAAGTGCCTGTGGCAGTATGCCCTGCTCATCCATCGTGACAGAAACCACTTTCCGCCCCAATAAATTCGCGATCGACAAAATGCCGGGGTACGTCAGCGCTTCGACGGCGATGGTGTCATCCGGCTGAGTGTATAACTGGATCAACGTAGTCAGTGCATGTTGTGCGCCACTGGCTAACACCACCTCATTTTCGTTATCGACTTTCAGGCCATACTGACGCGCCCATTTTGCCCCCATGGCCCGATGTTGTGCCAAACCAGTGTGCTCAACATAACCATATAACACATCGTTACCGTGCGTCAGGATCTGCGAAAATACCTGATTTAACCGGTCAGCATGCTGATGAATACAGGGTTGCAGAATGGACAGATTTCGTTCTTGCTCACTGCTTTCGGCGCGAATGACATCTGACAGTTGGCTGTGATTACTGACAAAACTGCCCCGCCCGACAAACGATTCAATCAGCTTTTTTTCCGCCAGTTCTTTATAGGCCTTCGCCACCGTGATCGGTGTGGTATCCCATTGTTGTGCTAATTCGCGATGTGTTGGTAACTGACTGCCTTCCGGAAACTGGCCGGAACGGATTAACTCTTCTATCTTTTTAACAATGGATAAATATTTTGGCGCGCTCATTTTATCTTACCGGATACAGGCATTGACTAAAGATAACATATATCAATCTATCGCTATAACAGCTATTCCTGCACGATAATTGGCGCTTTATCACCAAATAAACGGATATTTGCCGATCCCTGAATCGACAAATTGACATATGTCATTAACAGATCAATTATCTGGTCATAGTCACTGACAGAGAGGGATCATGATGAACATAAGCAACGTAGCCTTTATTGGTTTAGGCGTAATGGGCTCCCCGATGGCGGGATACCTGCAAAATAAAGGCTTTAACACCACAGTTTATAACCGCACACATAGCAAAGCCGAAGCCTGGCAAGCAAAGTATCATGGCACCATTGCCGAAACACCTAAGCAGGCGGCTACTGATGCCGACATCGTTTTTATCTGTGTCGGCAACGATAACGATGTGCGCAGTGTTTGTTACGGAGAAGATGGAATTTTGGCTGGCTTAAAACCCGGTGCCATAGTCATTGACCACACCACCGCCTCAGCCACCTTAGCGCATGAATTGGAAAATGCCTGTCACAAACAAGGTAATCATTTTATGGATTGCCCGGTTTCTGGCGGGCAGAGCGGTGCGGAAAATGGCTGCCTAACCATCATGTGTGGTGGTGATGAACAAACCTTTGCTTTAGCTAAACCTGTGATGGATTCCTATGCCCGTCAGATCCAACTGGTCGGCCGGTGTGGTGCAGGGCAACGCTGCAAAATGGTCAATCAGATCTGCATCGCCGGTGTGTTGCAAGGCTTAAGTGAAGGCCTGTTGCTGGCGGAAACCGTAGGGCTCGACATTCACCAAGTGGTCGAAACGCTGAAATTCGGCGCTGCGGGTTCGTGGCAGATGGAAAACCGCGCTGAAACCATGGCACAAAACAAATTCAGTTTTGGTTTTGCCATCGACTGGATGCGCAAAGATTTAGGCATTTGTCTGGAGGAAGCTGCCCGCCAGCACATTGAGCTGCCACTGACCAAACAGGTAGATGAACGCTATGCCAAACTGCAGGAAGAAGGTTGTGGCCGACTAGATACCTCAGCGTTGATCTTATCGCTGAAAAAATAATCCTGGTTGAACATCAAAAACAGAGCCTCGAAAATCGGGGCTCGTGTTTTAGATTACATTCCAACTTAATGACTGCTCACTTTGAAAATGGTGCTGCACACCTCTCAACGGGTCAGTAAACGTCAGCGCTTTCGCCAGCAATTGCAGCGGTTTCGCATAGTCATCGACTGCGTCGTTATTCACCACCGGATAAAACGGATCATTACAAATAGGCGCGCCTAGATTTGCCATGTGTACTCGCAACTGATGCTTTTTGCCGGACACTGGATTTAACTGATAGCGACACCATTCACCACGTTGTTCTATTACATCAATAATCGTGTGCGAGTTAGGTGCACCCACCACTTCCTGCGACAAAAAAAACTGCTCGCCCTGCACAATCCGTGTGGAACGGCTGTGCGAAAAACTCAGCTGCGGCAAAGTCGGCGCTATTGCCTCATAACGTTTGCTAATTTGCTGCTCACGAAAGAGAGCCTGATAAACAGCACGCGTGCTCTTCTGTACCGAAAACAGCACCAGACCTGTGGTATGGCGATCAAGACGATGCAGCGGCTGCAATTCCACATTATTCAGACGCGCCATCAAACGCGTTTGCAGGGTTTGCGTAACGTAATCGCCAGTTGGCGTCACTGGCAAGAAGTGCGGTTTATCGGCCACCAGAATGTGCTCATCTTGATACAAGATGGTTTCGTGAAAAGGAATAATTTTTTCACCAACAATCTCGCGATAGTAATAAATGCGCAACCCTGCACGATAAGGAAGATCGTGATGAATGGGGTTTTGATGACTGTCTAACACGAGCTTTCGCTCAAAACGACCAAGCCAGTTTTCACGGCTAATCTTGGGGAAGTTATCACATAAGCAATCTAAAACAGTTGGCCATGCGCCTTGATAAGGCAGCACAAACGTACTCGGTGGAATAAGCGGTGTAGTGGAATGTGATCGGGTCTGCATGCTCTCAAATCAGGCCAAGATGTGCCTTTACTCTGTTTCCGCTCCTGCGGATTGTCTGATTCGGACCATTTTACAATGAAGATAAATCGCTGTAAAAAAATAGCCCCTGAGCGATGAACTCAAGGGCCAATTTTATAGCAAGAACGTTATCTCAGAAAACGCGCTTTATCAGCGTTTCTTCTTATTAATCAACGTTTTTTAGCTTTCGCGTTTGGCAGGTCGGTAATCGAACCTTCATACACTTCCGCCGCCAGACCTACCGATTCGTGCAGCGTTGGGTGAGCATGAATGGTCAATGCGATATCTTCTGCATCAGCACCCATCTCAATGGCCAGACCGATTTCGCCCAACAGTTCACCACCGTTAGTGCCGACAATCGCACCACCGATCACACGGTGAGTTGCCTTGTCGAAAATCAGTTTAGTCATACCATCCGCGCAGTCAGATGCGATTGCACGACCAGATGCCGCCCATGGGAACACCGCTGTTTCGTAGTTGATGCCCTTGGCTTTCGCTTCTTTCTCGGTCAAACCAACCCATGCAATTTCAGGTTCGGTATACGCGATAGAAGGAATAACTTTCGGATCAAAGTAGTGTTTCTTGCCAGCGATAACTTCAGCAGCCACATGACCTTCGTGTACACCTTTGTGTGCCAGCATTGGCTGACCGACGATGTCACCGATCGCGAAAATGTGCGGCACGTTAGTACGCAGTTGTTTGTCGACTTCAATGAAGCCACGGTCAGTCACAACGATGCCCGCTTTCTCTGCATCCAGGTTTTTACCATTCGGTACACGACCGACGGCAACCAGCACGTTGTCGTAACGAACTGGTTCAACCGGTGCTTGTTTACCTTCAAAAGAGACATACAGACCGTCTTTCTTCGCTTCAACCGCAGTGACTTTGGTTTCCAGCATCAGGTTGAATTTGTTTTCAACGCGTTTGGTGTAAACCTTCACCACGTCTTTGTCAGCGGCAGGAACCAGCTGATCAGCAAATTCTACGACGTCGATTTCAGCACCCAGCGCTGAGTACACAGTACCCATTTCCAGACCGATGATACCGCCGCCCAGCACCAGCAATTTGCCTGGCACTTCTTTCAGCTCCAGCGCATCGGTAGAATCCCATACGCGTGGATCGTTGTGTGGAATAAATGGCAGTTTAACTGGGCGAGAACCCGCCGCAATGATCGCGTTATCAAACTTGATGGTAGTCACAGAGCCATCAGCTGCAGTCACGTCGATGCTGTTCGGGCCAGTAAATTTAGCCAGACCGTTCACCACCGGCACTTTACGCTGTTTGGCCATACCAGCCAGACCGCCAGTCAGTTTGGTAACAACTTTTTCTTTCCACAGGCGGATCTTGTTGATGTCAGTTTGTGGTTCACCGAAAACGATACCGTGCTCAGCCAGTGCTTTTGCTTCTTCGATCACTTTTGCTACGTGCAGCAGTGCTTTTGATGGGATACAACCCACGTTCAAACACACGCCACCCAGGGTACCGAAACGTTCAATCAGAACAGTGTCTAATCCCAGATCAGAAGAACGGAATGCAGCAGAATAACCAGCTGGGCCCGCACCAATCACCACAACCTGAGTTTTGATTTCATTACTCATTATGACCTCGATTTTCTATCTCAGTTGCTACCGGAAACCCACTAAAGCTAGCACGTTTCCGGTGAGGCAGACAAAATTACAGCACTAAACGACGAATGTCGGACAGCACACCAGTCAGTGTCGTAATGAAACGCGCACCATCAGCGCCATCGATGACACGGTGGTCATAAGACAGTGCCAGTGGCAACGTCAGTTGCGGTACGAACTCTTTACCGTTCCACTTCGGCTTCATATCTGATTTAGAGACACCCAGGATCGCCACTTCTGGCGCGTTCACGATTGGTGTGAACTGCGTGCCACCGATACCACCCAAGCTGGAGATGGTGAAGCAGCCGCCCTGCATGTCGGCACCGGTCAGTTTACCGGCACGAGCTTTCTTCGAGATTTCAGCCAGATCTTTCGACAGCTCGTAGATGCCTTTCTTGTTTACATCACGCACTACCGGCACAACCAGACCGTTTGGCGTATCAACCGCCACACCGATGTGGATGTATTTTTTCATGATCAGCGTAGAACCATCTTCTGACAGTGAGCTGCAGAAACGTGGGTGTGCTTCCAGCGCTTTGGCAGCCGCTTTCAGGATGAACACCAGTGGAGTGATCTTGAAGCCCAGTTGCTGTTTGTCAGCAATGATATTCTGTTCTTTACGGAACGCTTCCAGCTCACCGATATCGGCTTCGTCGAACTGAGTAACATGCGGGATCATCACCCAGTTACGGTGCAGGTTCGGGCCAGAGATCTTCTGGATACGCGTCAATGGCACTTCTTCGATATCACCGAACTTAGCGAAATCAACTTTCGGCCATGGCAGCACACCCAGACCCGCGCCTGAACCACCAGCTGCAGGAGCAGAAGCCGCACGTTTCAGCGCTTCTTTCACATAGTTCTGCACGTCTTCTTTCTGGATACGACCCTTACGGCCAGATCCTTTGACGTTCGCCAGATTCACGCCAAATTCACGCGCCAGACGACGGATCGCCGGAGTCGCATGTACATAGGCTTCGCTGGCAACAAATTCGCCTTTTTCTTCTGCTTTGGAAGCCGCAACCGGAGCCGGTGCAGCCGCCGCTTTTGCTGGCGCCGGAGCCGCAGCGGCAGGTGCAGCAGTCGGAGCCGGTGCAGCGCCAGCCACTTCAAATTCCATGATCAGTGAACCGGTTTTCACCTTGTCACCGACGGCAATTTTCAGTGCTTTCACCACGCCCGCAAACGGAGCTGGCACTTCCATAGAGGCTTTGTCGCCTTCCACGGTGATCAGTGATTGATCAGCATCAACGCTGTCACCCACTTTGACCAGAATTTCAGTCACAGCAACTTCGTCACCGCCGATGTCTGGTACGTTCACTTCTTTGACAGCAGCAACCGCTGGTGCCGCCGCAACAGGCGCTGACGCCGCTGCCACTGGCGCAGCAGCCGGTGCAGCACCCGCGACTTCAAACACCATGATCAGAGAACCGGTAGAGACTTTGTCGCCCAGTGCCACTTTGATCTCTTTCACCACACCCGCAAACGGTGCCGGCACTTCCATAGAGGCTTTGTCACCTTCTACAGTCAGCAGCGATTGGTCAGCGTCAACAGTGTCGCCCACTTTAACCAGGATCTCAGTCACTGCTACTTCGTCACCGCCGATATCCGGCACGTTGACTTCCAGCAGTGCAGCTGCCGCAGGGGCTGCAACTGGTGCTGGCGCGGCAGCTTGAACTGGTGCAGCAACTGCTGCACCTTCTGCTTCAAATACCATGATCAGGGAACCGGTAGAAACCTTGTCACCTAATGCAATTTTGATCTCTTTAACGATACCCGCTTCTGGCGCAGGTACTTCCATAGAGGCTTTGTCGCCTTCTACCGTCAGCAGGGATTGGTCAGCTTCAACCTTGTCACCTACTTTGACCAGAATTTCGGTCACGGCAACTTCATCACCACCGATATCCGGCACAAAAATGTCTTTAGACATGAAATTTCCCCTTACGCGTACAGCGGATTCATCTTGTCAGCATCGATACCGAATTTCGCAATGGCTTCTGCCACTACTTTCTTCTCAACGGCACCTTGCTTAGCCAATTCAGTCAGTGCAGCTACAACGATGTAGGCTTCGTTCACTTCGAAGTGACGACGCAGGTTTTCGCGGCTGTCTGAACGACCGAAACCATCTGTACCCAGAACACGATAGCTGCTGGCAGGAACAAAACTACGAACCTGATCAGCGTAAGACTTCATGTAGTCGGTAGCAGCGATAGCGGGTGCAGAGCCCATCACCCGAGCGATGTAAGGCACTTGCTGTTCGCCTTCCGGATGCAGCATGTTGTAACGATCAGCATTCTGACCATCACGCGCCAGTTCGTTGAAGCTGGTTACGCTGTACACATCAGAACCGATACCGTATTCGTCCGCCAAAATCTTACCGGCACGACGCACGTAGTTCAGAATTGAACCACAACCCATCAGCTGAACCTGACCTTTCGCACCGGCGTTAGATTCCAGTTTGTAGATACCTTTACGGATACCTTCTTCA
>JAYSBB010000014.1:0-35430 GCA_041915645.1 Tolumonas sp. | reverse complement strand
GGCAGGAATGGTAGGTCGGTTTTCCTGATGGGAGCGGTATGAATTGAGAGGTTCACGTACCGTTCTGCGAGAGGCTGCGGGGGAAGTTCCCGTGGTCTACTCACCACAGTCAGCACTATATTCTGGATGTCGTATTCAATGAGGATGCATCCCGGATAGTAATGGATGACGCGGTCGAACACATGGCGCTGTTTCGAAGGTTTGTGTTGAACATACTTAAGCAGAGTGAATGCGGTGCGCCAAGCCAACGAAATAAACTGAAGAAAGCAGGTTGGAATGACGATTATCGTGCTCAATTGTTCTTTGGTTGATTAATGAACAAAGTGTGCTCGCGCCCTGGTGAATGGTGAACAAGGCTGGTTTATTTCACCGACTTTGTTTGTCAGTGCGCCGGATACCCGCATTGCACAGGAAGAGATCTTTGGCCCGGTCTGTACGCTGATAGTTTTTGATGACGAAGAGGAAGCACTGCAAATCGCGAATAGCTCCATCTACGGGCTGGGTGCTGGTGTGTGGACACAAAATATCAGTGTCGCACATCGTATGTCTCGGAAGCTGCGGGCTGGCTCAGTCTGGGTGAACTGCTACGAAGAGAGTGGCGATCAAAACTTACCGTTTGGCGGTTATAAACAGTCGGGAAATTGTCGGGATAAATCGCTGCACTCGTTAGAAAAATACATGGAAATCAAGACAGTACTGATGAAACTCTGAGTTTTTGTTACATGGAGTAACGGTAATTAGCTTGGTTTTGATACAATTTTGATAAAACAAAGGCTCTCGTCTGAGAGCCCTTTTATATGGAGTGGTGCTTGCGCTATTTAAGCCAGATCCACTTCTTCTTGCAGATTATTTTCATGCAAGTCAGCATCTTCTGCCATACAGGCTGCAGCCGTAAACAATACGTCAGTGGAGCTGTTCAATGCGGTTTCTGATGAATCTTGTAATACACCGATGATGAAACCAACTGCCACGACTTGCATCGCGACATCATTGCTGATGCCAAACAAGCTACAAGCCAGCGGGATCAACAGCAGTGAACCACCCGCCACACCCGATGCACCACAGGCACTGATGGTCGCCACAACACTCAGTAAGACCGCCGTAGCGATATCAATATGGATACCCAGCGTGTGCACGGCAGCCATACTCAATACGGTAATCGTGATCGCGGCACCGGCCATATTGATGGTCGCACCCAATGGAATTGACACGGCGTAAGTTTCTTCCGGCAAACGCAGTTTTTCACACAATGCCATATTCACAGGAATATTGGCGGCAGAACTGCGGGTAAAGAAGGCGGTCACACCACTTTCTTTTAAGCACATGAACACCAGAGGAAACGGGTTACGCTTTATTTTCCAGAACACAATCAATGGATTCACGACTAAAGCCACAAACACCATACAGCCGATCAGCACGGCCAGCAGATGAGCATAACCTAACAGCGCGCTGAAGCCGGTTTCGGCAAATGTAGACGCGACCAGACCCATGATCCCCAGCGGTGCACAACGAATAACACCTTTAACAATACCAGAAACCGCATGTGACAGATCACTGATTACAGTTTTTGTGGTTTCTCCGGCATGGCGCAGCGACAGACCAAGGGCAATCGCCCAAGCCAGAATCCCGATGTAATTACCTTCCAGCAGCGCTTTCACCGGATTTGCGACCACACTGAATAACAGGGTGTTTAATACTTCGGTAATGCCGCCCGGCGGTACGATATCCGCATTTTGTGTACTGAGATGTAACACCGACGGAAAGGCAAAGCTGGCCACGACGGCAACAGCGGCTGCACAGAAAGTACCAAACAGATACAAAATCAACAGGGGGCGGATACTGGTTTTCTGGCCCTGTTTATGTCCGGCAATCGAGTCGGTCACCAGTAGCAAGACCAGCACTGGGGCTACTGCTTTCAGGGCGCCAACAAATAAGGTTCCCATCAGGCCTGCTGTTTTAGCGGCGGAAGGAACAAAGTTAGCCAGCAAGATACCAGCAACCATACCAATCAGGATCTGAGTAACCAGACTGGTGTTATTAATGAGTCGAACAAATAATGGGGGTGTTTGGCGCATAAAAAATCCCTGGCACTGATAGTGGGTAAATCATTAACTCCTGTAAACCGGTGGTAGCTGATTGCGCTGCTATAAACCTGACACGCACAATAATGCAGCAGTCGATTCATATTCTGATCGAGCTTTTTGCTGCAATAACCATCCGGAGTAGTGGAAATATCCCATTCATTGCTGCATTTTGCTACTAAAAAGGGCAAAAAATGTCAAAAACGCCAAAATATTGCGGACAAAAGTGGTGCATCGCGGATTATTTGAGATAAGAACGCAATACTTTAATCAGTTCTTCTGTGGCCTCAGGTTCTTCCTGTTCCAGTAATGGTTGCATGTGTTCCCGGATATGTCCTTCAATCACCGTCGCCATTAACCCATTAATCGCACCCCGGATCGCGGTGATCTGCTGCAGGATCGGATAACAACCAGTCTCTTCGTCGAGAGCACGTTCCAGTGCTTCCAATTGGCCTTTCAAGCGGCGAACTCGGTTCAATAGTGGTTTCTTGTGCTTTAGCGTGTGGCTCATTAAAGATCCTTGTTTATACTGGGGGGGAGTATATACTTAATAATAACTCTCAATATCAACTCTGTTGTAGCACAGACTTTTTCAGTCAGCGAGGATTGTATGTCAAGCGTTAAGGAAATGATGCAGTGCTGTCAGGCGGCTGCTTTTCAACGACCACATCAAGGGGCTGAACAGCGCATCCGCTGGGTGGTCATCCTGACTGTCGTGATGATGGTGGTTGAGATTTTTGCTGGCTGGTTATTCCATTCCATGGCGTTGCTGGCCGATGGCTGGCATATGAGTACACATGCACTGGCGTTAGGTATTTCCCTGCTGGCTTATGCATTGTCTCGTCGTTTGGCGGGAGATCACCGTTTAGCGTTTGGTACCTGGAAAATCGAAGTACTGGGTGCTTATACCAGCGCGTTAATTTTAGCTGTTGTGGCTTTTTCCATGATCGCCGAATCAGTTTCTCGTCTGAGTAACCCAGGTTATATCAATTATATTGAATCTATGATGGTGGCCGTAGTTGGGTTGGCGGTAAATCTGTTTAGTGCCTGGTTATTAGGTGATGAACATCATCATGGTATTGGACATGGTCATTCGCATGGGCATCATGCTGACGACCACGACCACGACCACGACCACGACCACGACCATCATGGTCATCATGATTTGAATAAGAAAGCAGCCTATATTCATGTGTTAACCGATGCGGCGACATCAGTCTTGGCGATTTTCGCTTTACTTGGTGGTTTGTGGTGGGGCGCGGCCTGGTTAGATCCGCTGATGGGGATCATTGGCGGTGTGGTTATTCTGATTTGGGCTTGGGGTTTGGTAAAAGAAAGTAGCTTGATCCTGATTGATGCCAATACAGAAACCTCGATGCGGGCTGTTATTTTACAAGCTGCAGAAGAGCATGATTTGCAGATAGAAGATCTGCATGTCTGGCGTATCGGTGAGCAACGTTATGCGGCCATCATTGGCTTAGCTGTATCTTCTGATAGTTCAATTATTGCCTTACGACAGGCACTACAGCAGCAATCGCGCCTAGTTCATCTGACAATTGAACAGGCGTTATAGCCCGCAAACTTGATAATACTTTACATCCTTTGCTATCAGAGTCTTGTCTGGCCATGCAAGCTGAGTGATCATATGCACAATTATTTAGAATGGTTATCTCTGGTCAGAGTTCAAGGATACAAAGGATGTCTCGGTTACGAGGATGGTTAGGGGTTGCGGTCAGCCTGTTATTGTTGGGTTTAGCATTAAGTGTTTTATATCATCTGGATCATGAATATCGGTGGAATGATGTAGTCACTCATGTGCGGGAAGTTCCGGGCTCTTTATTATTCAAAGCGCTGATCTTTACCTTTCTGAATTACGTGTTACTCACTGGTTACGACTGGATGGCGATCCGCCAGGTGGGGGCCCAAGTGCCTTACCAAAAGGTGGCTCTGACCTCTTTTATCGGTTACACGTTTTCTAATACGCTCGGTTTTTCATTATTAACCGGTGCATCCGTGCGTTATCGTTTTTATACGGCAGCCGGTTTAAACCCAGGTCAGATCGCCCGGGTGATTGTGTTTTGCTCGGTGACCTTCTTTTTAGGATTGTTTCTGGTCGGTGGTGTCGCGTTATTGCTGGGCGTTAAAACGTTACCGACAGCGTTACCGCTTCCCTTGTGGCTGACCTCATCACTACAGGCCATCGGTGGTGCCTGTGCTGCGATTGCGGTTGGTTATCTATTCTTAGCTTTTTTCCGCCGTAAACCATTGGTTTGGCGTCATCACCGCTGGCAGATGCCATCTTTTGCTCAGGCATCCAGTCAGTTACTGGTGGCCAGTTGTGATTGGTTGTTAGCGGGTGCCATCTTCTTTACTCTGTTGCCAGATACGCCAGGTGTTACTTATTGGTCCGTGTTGGCGGTATTTGTGGCGGCTAACCTGATTGGTGTTTTGGCGCACGTACCGGGCGGGCTTGGTATTTTTGAGTCAATTGTCACGCTGGTATTAAGTCCTTTCATGCTGCCAGGGCATATTCTGGGTGCCTTGATCCTGTTCCGTGTTATCTATTATCTGCTGCCATTTTTGATCAGCCTGGCGTTATTTGTCGGTATCGAAATGCTGCAGCATAAAGACAAGTTAAAACAATGGCTGGCCCCGTTTCAGGGCTTAAATCTGGTGTTACCACCGCTGTTGAGTATTGCGGTATTTATCACCGGTGCTGTATTGCTGTTTTCTGGTGCCACACCGGCCGTTGATACTCGTTTGCTCTGGTTACAAGATGTCTTGCCGTTACCTTTGCTGGAAGTTTCGCATCTGGCTGGCAGCTTGATTGGTTTTGCCTTGTTGCTGTTGGCGCATCGTCTGCAACGTCGTTACGACGCGGCTTTCACGCTCACGTCACTGTTGCTGGCTGCCAGTACGGTCTTCTCGTTATTAAAAGGTTTGGATTGGGAAGAAGCGTCTTTATCTGCTTTGATTCTGGCTTGTCTCTTACCTTGCCGTCACTTGTTCTATCGTAAGGGGCGTTTGCAAAATGAACCGTTTTCGCTGAACTGGACGCTGGCGATATTAGCTGTGCTGTTGGGTACAGTATGGCTGATTTTCTTTTCCTACAAGCATGTCGAATACCGTAATGAATTGTGGTGGGAATTTACCCTGTTCCACAATGCACCGCGTGCAATGCGGGCAGGGGTATTGGTAGCTATTGTGGCTTGTGCTTATGGCTTGCACCATTTATTACGCCCGATCCGCATGCAACCCGATCTGCCTTCACAGGATGAACAGCTGTTAGCGTTTAATCTGGTTCAACGTTACGGTCGCACACAAGGTTATCTTGCGTTGTTAGGCGACAAATATCTGTTGTTCCATCCAAGTCGCGAAGCCTTTTTGATGTACGGTATGGAAGGTCGCAGCTGGATTGTGTTGGGCGATCCGATCGGGCCGGAAGAGTATTACGATGAGTTGTTGTGGCAGTTCCGCGAGCTGTGTGACAACTACGATGCGTGGCCGGTCTTTTATGAAGTCAGTAATGAATATTTGCCGCATTATCTGGAATTGGGTTTAACACCGCTGAAGTTGGGCGAAGAGGCCATTATTGACCTGAACAAGTTCACGCTGGAAGGCAGCTCACGTAAGAGTTTGCGCCAGACGTATGCCAAGACGCAGCGTGATGGCTTGAGTTTCCAATGGATTGATGCGGCTGACGTACACACCTATCTGCCACAACTGCAAGCCATCTCTGATGCTTGGATGGGGGAGAAGCAGGTTCGTGAAAAAGGCTTTTCGGTTGGACGTTTTGAAACGGACTATCTGTGTCGTTGTCCATTGGCGCTGGCTTGGTGTAATGGCGAACCGGTAGGTTTTGCTAACGTCTGGACAACTGACAGTAAAACCGAGTTATCAGTGGATCTGATGCGTTATGATCCAGAGCGCTCACCGGGTGGTGTCATGGATTTCTTGTTCATTGAGTTACTGCAATGGGGTAAAGCACAGGGCTATCGTACCTTTAATCTGGGTATGGCGCCGATGTCGGGAATGTCGCGCCATCCGCTGGCTTCTTACTGGAATAAGCTGGGGCAGTTGCTGTTTGCCAAAGGTAATCGCTTCTATAATTTCCAAGGTTTGCGCCGTTTTAAAGAAAAATATCAGCCGCAATGGCGCCCCAGTTATCTGGTGAGTCAAGGCGGGTTGCGTTTGCCACGTATTCTGGCGAATACTGCCTCGTTAATTAGTCGTGGCATGTTAGGTACTATTCGTAAGTAGGAGTTCCAATGGTGATTCGCTGGTGCATTACTGCATTGTTGATGTTGTGTTCTCTGCAACTGTCGTTTTCCGCGTCAGCTGCAACGCCAGTTGATGATTTAGAACTGGATACATTACCGGTGACACAAGTTGATCCGGCAGATAAAGACAAACCGATGGTGGTTTTTTTCTCTGGTGATGGTGGCTGGGCGGAATTGGATACCACGGTATCTGAGAATCTGGTCAAACAGGGGATGCCGGTCGTTGGCTGGAGTTCGCTGACTTATTTCTGGAGCTTCAAGACACCAGAACAGACTACCAAAGATTTTCAGCGGATTTTGGCGTATTACTCGAAAGCATGGCAACGTTCCCGGGTCATCTTAATTGGTTATTCATTTGGTGCGGAAACATTCCCTTTTGCTGTCAATCGCCTGTCGCCGGAATATCGCAAAATGATTGTGGGTGGTGTGATGCTGGTGCCGTCGATCAGCTCCAATTTCGAAATTCATGTATCCGATTGGTTACAAACCAGTGCCGCTGGCCGTTATCCAACGTTACCGGAACTGAAGAAGATCCAGGATATACCGCTGTTATGCATGTACAGCGAAGTTGAAGATGGCGATCTCTGTCCGCTGTTAAGCAAGCAGAGCAACGTGACACTGATGCAACTTTCGGGTGGTCATAATTTTGGTAAACGCTATTCGTTGATCACTAAAAAGATTCTGCAAGCGATGGCACCTGCGATTCAAGTGCCTGCCAGCCAAGCTGCTCCAGCCAAATAATCTAACAAGATTAATAACGATATGAAAACAGCACTTAATGTGCTGTTTTTTTTGTCTCGCTTAAAATTTGCGGTGGAGGGATCGGGCAATCCAGACAATAGGTTAGCATCTGGAATAACTCGGCTTCATGGGCAGATATTTTTCCATCGTATTCGATCGCTTTCACTATAGCCTGTAAGAAATTAAAGCGGATCGCTGGGCTACTTTGTTGTAACTGATCTAATGCATTACCGAGCACATCCTGCGTGGGCAGCGGCTGTATTGTGAGTGCCGCTTGTGGTAATTGCGCCACGCCCGCGGAAAAAATACGCGTAGTATCCTGGTCGTTATCAGCCTGATGCGCCAGATAACTGAGCCATTGTTCTATGGCTGGCATGACGGTATTGATGTCCCGATATTTTACAAACTGACGCGCCTCATGACTAAAGTGCGGGGTCAGCTGATGGGTCAGCATGCGATAGAGTAACCATTCCGCAAACGAGGTTTGCTGGTCGGCTTGGATCAATTGCCACAGCATGTTGTGAAATGCTTGATATTGTTCTGCTGTCAGCTCTTTGAGTGATGGGATCGCCAGTTCAACCAGCGCCAGTCGTAGACCACAAGGAATTTTCTGCTGTACCAAAGCTGCAACCGCTGATGCCTCTGGCCCTAATAAGTCACGTTGTATCCGCCGTGTGGGTTGCTCATCGGCTAATACCAGACGATATAGCAAGAAACGCGCATCAAAGGGCGAACGGGCGGCTTTTACCAAGGCATCCGGTAATAATGGCAACCACTCACTGGGCGCGGTTGTGTCATATAACACGGGTTCTGTCTCTGAAGGCTGCCCTTGCGGCGTATTATTTTGCGCATCTTGCACGACAGCGTTGGGTTTATTTACTGGAGTCAGCGTCAGCGCGCTTTGCGCTAATAACAAGGTTGCCAGATCGCTATTGCCGGCGGCTTTTAGCTGTACGGCTGCTGTAAATGCAGATGGCAAAGGCGGTGGTGGTTCATCGGCCATGGGTTGCAGATTGGAATAATACATACCATCCCAAGCGGGCTCTAAGCGCCGGATCCGCTCTTGTAATGGTGGATGACTCGCCAGCCAGCCGCGAAAATTCTGCGATAACCCCTGACTGAAAAACAGATGACTAAATGTTTCCGCCTGCGGGTGGAAGATCAGCGAGGCATAACGATGTCCGCCGACTTTTTTCAAGGCACTGGCGAGCGGTGCTGAATAGCGGGTGAATTGTACTGCGGAGGCATCGGCCAGAAATTCGCGCTGCCGATTCAGTGCTGATTTCATCAGCTTCCCCCAAACAGTACCGGCGGCACCCAGTAACATCAGGGTTAAACCAAAAAAAGGCACGGCAGAACTGCTTTTGTTTTGCGAGCCGCCTAAGCCATGATGATGACGTCCTCGGCCCGAACCTTGCGATAACCAACGCCCGAGTTCGCCGAGAAACATCAAACTACCAATCAGTGCCGCCAATTGCTGATTCAACCGTATGTCACCATGCTGAATATGGCTAAATTCATGCGCGACGACCGCTTGTAACTCATCACGGGTGAGATAACTGATTGCACCCTGTGTTACCACTATGACTGCATCATTAATGCCCATGCCGGCAGCAAAGGCATTGATTCCGGGTTCTTCATCCAGAACATACACACTCGGCACTGGCATCCCTGCGGCCAGAGCCATCTCTTCAACGACGTTTCGCAGTCGGTTATCACCAGGATCTTGTGTATTTACGTGTACATAACGGGCACCTAATGTTTCGGCAACTACTCGGCCACCTTTACATAAGCTGGAATATTTCAGCAGTGTGATCAGCACTAAGGCGGCGAAAATAGTGATATTACCAATCACGTACCAATGCCAGAATTGGCTGTTGGTATCGATATGAATGACCTGATCGGTTAATTGCCACAAAAACAAACCTACCAACGTCAGCGCCGCAGATAAACTGACGAGGCCTGCGAAAAACAGAATGAGCAAGCGCGTGCTGAGCTTTTTTGCTTGATCCTGATAACGATAAAAATCCATGAGTTATCCGTACTTAGAAGCTGACTTTTGGTGCTTGGCGGTATTCCTGCGGATTTTCTATTTCCAGTAATGAAGCATCGGTTGTGTGCCCAAAACGATTAGCAACCAAGGTGTTGGGGAATTGATTACGATAAATGTTGTAGGCGGTCACGCTGTCATTAAACCCCTGGCGAGCGAAAGCGACGCGGTTTTCCGTAGCCGTCAGCTCTTCGGATAATTGCAGCATGTTTTGATTTGCTTTTAGATCAGGATAGGCTTCGATCTGCACACTCAGACCTTGCAAGGCGCCCTGTAGTTGTTGTTCAGCGGCAGCCAATTGTTGCATTGCTTGTGAACTGCCCGGCGCTGCGGTTGCTGCTTTGAGCCCGGCCAGTGCTGCGTTACGAGCTTCGGTTACTGCCGTCAGGGTTTGGCTTTCATGTTGTAAATAACCCTTCGCTGTTTCGACCAGATTCGGGATCAAGTCATAACGGCGTTTGAGTTGTACTTCGATCTGCGCAAAGCCATTCTGATAACGGCCTTTGAGTGTCACCAGTTGGTTATAAATAGAAACTAACCAGAATGTTATGAGCAAAAGCAGCCCTAACACCACCAGAAATCCGGTCATAAATTACATCCCTGTTTTAATGTCTATGCTGTTACAGAGTGTAGTGCAGACGGGGGAGTTAGTCGCATCCTTTAATCAGGATGATCATGATGAGATCACGAAATGATGGACCGGGAGGCACAGAAGAGTTGGTTATCACTGGTCAGGGTAATAAGTCCGACCTCCCGGATAACAGAAAAGAGGGGAAGTTGCCTTCCCCTTTTAACGTACAGCAGCGTACTGCTAAGTCACACTGGATTATTGTGCTGGAGTAGCTGGTGCTACTTCAGCTGGAGCTGGTTTTACCATTTTTTTCTTAGCAACTGCTTTGTGTGCTTTTTTCTTCGCAACAGTTTTGTGTACCGCAGTGGCTTTTTTATGGGTTACTTTTTTAACCGCAGCTTTCGCAGGTGCAGCAGCTTCGGTTGTCGCAGCTGCAGAAACTGGAGCGGTATCAGCTGCCGCAGCAGCGAAAGAAGCCAGACCAATAACACCAGCAACAGCAACAGCAATCAGTTTTTTCATATCGGTTACTCCAGTATGTAGAAATGAGTTATGGCCGTTTCGTTTGACCATGAACAGATAGTAGATCTGAGTTGTCTCGTGTTCAGTGCATGAATGGTATCGAGGTGTAACTGATTGTACGGCTCAGGGTGTCAGGCAAAAAAACACCCTGAGTGTTTTGGCGAGTATTTGGGGCAGTAGATTAAAGCGCTTCCAGACGAGCATAAGCAACGACCAGCCATTTACTGCCTGCCGTAGCGAAATTAACTTGGATCCGACTTTGTGCACCGACCCCTTCATAATTCAGCACGACACCCTCCCCAAAAGTTGGATGAAGTACTCGTTGCCCCAGTTTAAAACCGGTGCTGCTGAAGCTGTCTTGCAGGCGTTCCTGACTAAAACGCCCTTGTGATTGAGCACTGTTGCTCCAACTCACCTGAGTGCGTAAGCGGATCTCTTCCAGACAGTCACTCGGTAGCTCTTTGAGGAAGCGGCTCGGGCGGTTGTAGCTCTCTTTGCCGTATAACCGACGGCTTTCAGCATGGGTCAGATAGAGTTTTTGCATGGCCCGGGTCATGCCGACATAACAGAGGCGGCGTTCTTCTTCGAGACGGCCGGGTTCTTCCGAACTTTGTTGGCTGGGGAACATGCCTTCTTCAACGCCAACCATAAACACCAGCGGGAATTCCAACCCTTTGGCGCTGTGCAGTGTCATCAGCTGCACGGCTTCTTCAAACTCATCGGCCTGCTTATCGCCGGATTCCAGCGTGGCGTGCGCCAGAAAAGCGGTGAGCGGGCTCATATCCAGATATTCTTCAGCGGGGCGGAACAAACGGGTCGCGTTGACCAGCTCTTCTAAGTTTTCGATCCGCGACTGGCCTTTTTCCCCTTTCTCGTTTTCATAATGCGTCCACAAACCGGACTGGCGGATCACGCGGTCAACCTGCACATGCAGCGGTAATTCTTCGGTATCGCTTTCCAGCTGATTGATCAATGCCAGAAAATGACGCACGGCACTGGCGGCACGCCCGGCCAATACACCCTGTTCGCACAACTGCCACGCGGCTTGCCACAGGTTCAGACTGCGATCGCGTGCAGCTTCTCGAATCAAACCTAAGGTGCGGTCGCCGATACCGCGTGTCGGTGTGTTCACCACACGCTCGAATGAGGCATCGTCACCATGGTTGCTGACCAGTCGCAGATAGGCGAGGGCATCTTTAATTTCTTGTCGTTCAAAGAAACGCAGGCCACCATAGATCCGGTAGGGCAGTAATTCCTGCATCAAGGCTTCTTCCAGAATACGCGACTGGGCGTTATTGCGGTAAAGAATGGCGGCATCCAGCAGGCTGTTACCTTGCTCACGCCAGGCTTTTAGCCTTCCGACGATAAAACGGGCTTCATCCACTTCGTTAAAAGCGGCATAAACGGAGATGGCCTCACCGGCGACACCGTCGGTCCATAATTCTTTACCCAAACGGGCGGAATTATTGGCGATCAGCTGGTTGGCCGCTTTCAATATGGTGCTGGTGGATCGGTAGTTTTGTTCCAGCCGAATGGTCTGCACGTCAGAGAAATCCTGCATAAAACGCTGAATATTCTCGACCCGGGCACCACGCCAGCCATAGATCGACTGGTCATCGTCACCGACGATCATCACCTTGCTGCTGTCTCCGGCCAGCATGCGGATCCACGCATATTGGATACCGTTGGTATCCTGAAATTCATCGACCAGAATATGACGGAAGCGTTGCTGGTAGTGCTCCAGCAGATGTGGTTTATTCAGCCATAATTCGTGTGCACGCAATAATAGTTCAGCAAAATCGACCAAACCGGCGCGATCGCAGGTGGCCTGATAGGTGGCATAAATTTGCTGATAGATCCGACCCACCGGATCAAATGCATCAATGTGTTGCGGGCGTAAACCTTCATCTTTTTTGTTATTGATATAACCGGCCACAGCACGTGGCACCCACTGTTTCTCATCCAGATTCAGGTTACGCAAAATACGTTTCAGCAGGCGCAGTTGGTCGTCACTGTCGATGATCTGGAAATCTTCCGGCAGATTAGCATCCAGCGGATGTGCGCGTAGCAGACGGTGAGCCAGACCATGGAAGGTACCGATCCACATTCCGCCGCGTCCGGCCCCGAGGCTACTGCCCAGCAGACGCTCAATACGCCCACGCATTTCTGCCGAGGCTTTATTGGTGAAGGTCACGGCTAAGATGCTGTGCGGTGAAACTTGTTCTATTTGCAGTAACCAGGCAATCCGATGGACTAACACGCGGGTTTTACCGCTACCAGCACCCGCCAGCACCAGCATGTTTTGTTGCGGGGCGGCAACCACATCCCGTTGTTTATCGTTCAGGCCATCCAGCAGGTGGGAGATATCCATCGCAGCTCCAGAAATAGTGCACCACCCGCTCGATTTAGGGGTGGGTTTTTATACAGTAAAAAGAGTATACCTGTTGTTACGCTGAGACCCAACAGACAAAAAAGCCGGGGCAGGCCCCGGCTTGTCGAATCAATAGATTTACACTTCGACCTGAACGCCCATTTCTACTACCCGGTCAGCGGGCACATGAATGAAGTCGTTGGTACGCAGTGAATTTTTGCTTAACCAGATGAACAATGCCGCCCGCAATCGGGCTAAGATCGAACGATGTGACGGCAGTAAAGTCTCTCGTGACAGGAAGAACGAGGTGGTATTCAGGTTAAATGACATCCCTTTCATCGCACAACGACGGAAGACTTCATACACATCGGGTGTTTCATGGAAACCATAAGTGGCTGAAATTCGCCAGACGTTCGGTGACAAGGATTTGATTTCGATATGCTGGTCGGGGTCGACATACGGCACATCTTGCGTACGGAACGTCATCAACACGATCCGTTCATGCAACACATGATTGTGATTCAGATTGTGCAGCAGAGCATGCGGAATGCCCTGTTGGGTGCGTGATAGATAGATAGCTGTGCCGGGCACTTTCTGCGGTGTCTCTTTTTCCACCATCGCCACAAAACTTTCCAGCGGCATACTCATGCGACTGAGTTGGCGTAGTAGCAGGAAACGCTCCCATTTCCAGGTCGCCATTACCATGAACATGATGGCACCTAACATCACGGGTAACCAGCCACCGGCCAGAAACTTAACCACGTTAGCTAAAAACAACGGGACATCAATCACGAGCAAACTGACCAGTAAGATTTTGACTATCCGCTTTGGCCAGTCCCAGTTATAGTGTGCGACGGTACAGGCCAGAATGGAGGTGATGACCATGGTGCCGGTTACGGCGATACCATAGGCGGCTGCCAGATTGGTCGATTCTTTGAAGGCGAGCACTACAATCAGTACGGCGATGTAGAGCATCCAGTTCACGAACGGGATGTATATTTGGCCAGCTTCCACTTCCGAGGTATGCAGAATGTTCATGCCCGGCAGATAACCTAAACGCACGGCTTGTCGCGTCAGCGAGAACACCCCGGAAATTACCGCTTGTGATGCAATTACTGTCGCCATAGTCGACAGAATGACCATTGGAAACACCAGCCATTCCGGGGCTAACAGGAAAAACGGGTTCTCTATCGCCTCTGGGTGGCTCAGTATCAACGCGCCCTGACCAAAATAGTTCAGCACCAGCGCGGGTAAAGCGACTGAAAACCATGCCAGCTGAATTGGGAATTTACCAAAATGGCCCATGTCTGCGTACAGTGCTTCCACGCCGGTGATAGCCAGAACGACAGAGCCTAACGAGAAAAAGGCCACGGTTTTATAGGTGAGGAAGAACTGGATCGCCCAATGCGGGTTCAGCGCCGCCAGTACCTGCGGATTTTTAAAAATACTGATCGCGCCTAATACGCCGAGTGAAACAAACCAAACCAGCATGATCGGGCCAAACAGTTTCCCCATATTGCCGGTACCGTGTTTTTGAATAAAAAACAGACCGGTTAATACGGCTATCGCGGCAGGTAAGATGTAAGGGCTGAGCGCGGGCGTGGCAACACTAAGACCTTCCAGTGCCGAGAGTACTGACATGGCCGGCGTGATCACCACTTCACCATAAAAGAAGCCGCCACCGACCAAACCTAACACCAGTAAAATGGTGGTGGTTCCCGCATAAGTGTTACGGCCTGCCAATGACATCAGCGTTAAAATACCGCCTTCACCGCGGTTATCTGCCCGCAACACGAAAGCCAGATATTTCACCGATACCACTAAGATCAAGGCCCAGAAAATTAAGGACAAAAAACCGAAAATCACCGGCTGTATCGGTGGTAAACCGATGTGAGGAGAAAAACACTCTTTAAAGGTATACAGCGGGCTGGTACCTATATCGCCATATACCACACCGATAGCCGCCAGCGTAATGGCCGGTAATGATTGTTTCTGATGTGCATCCATGTGATTACTTGACATCCTCAGCGTTCAATTCGGCCAAAATGAATAGCCGGTTGCTCAGTTTCTTGTTTAACGGGAGTCTCGGTTTGTGGCTGTTGATGTTCCAAGTTTTCCAGATAATCATGCACACGGAAGCGCTTGTTATGTAGCGGTGATGGTGGTTCTGGTCGTGCTGCTGGTGGCTCTTCGGTGTAACCGGAAAAATCCTCACGATCGCGATTCAGGCGTGTTTTGTTGCGACTTGGTTTGGTGGCTGCACGTTCAGGCGCAGATGCGTGCTCTGTTCGCGAGGTTGTTTTTTTAGCGGTGGTCGTTGGGGCAAAAAATGAGCGCAACAACCAGCGTAACGACAGGATACTGACCACAATAATGGCAACACCGACGGCGGCATAAACTCGGCCACTACCAATCGATGCTGATTCAATCAGTGGTTGCCAGTCGGGTTGAGCTGCAATACTTTTTTCCAGGGCATCAGGAAACAGCATCCGGGCCATAAATAAAATATCGGCCAGTAACGTCGTGAGTACGCCGGTTTTGAATAGTCCGGGCACTAACAGCAGTAACACACCGGCAAGAAACAGCATGACGCCGCCACCAATAAACAGGGTATCGACGAATTCAGCGACTGGTTCAGCTGAAGCAAGCGAGGGCAGCAGCAGTAATCCACAACTGAGTAGGCATTTTCTGATTTTGTTCATACAACCAAAACTGACTTAATTAAGGGTCTGTTATTCGGCGCAATACTAGCACAGAAGCAATTATAAAGTGCATCGCTGGCGGAAAAACCAGCAATGATGCAAGGGATCTGTGGTGGCAAAAAAAGAAAAAAGGCTTCATATCAATGATATGAAGCCGGTTCGGCAAAACGCCGGAAAATACCAAAATAACCTGTTACCAGGTTAGAACCATCCTTTAACCGTTACGATTTAGTTTGGCTCCCTCATTTTGGCGATGACGATCCATTACTTCTGCTGCCAGCCACCACCAACAGCTTTAAATAAATTGACTCGGTTACTGAGCAAGGCTAAACGAGTGCTGACTAAGCCTTGTTCGGCGCTAAAGAGTGAGCGCTGGGCATCTAACAGGGTCAGATAACTGTCGACCCCTTTTTCATAGCGGCTTTGTGCCAGCTGATAGTAGGTTTTGTTCGCATCAACCAGCGCTTGTTGAGCCTGCAATTGCTCACGATAACCCTCTTGCGCTACTAAACCATCCGAGACCTCTTTAAAGGCGGTTTGAATGGCTTTTTCATAGGTCGCAACTTCGATTTTTTCCTGCACTTTGGCGACATCCAGCTGCGCTTCGCGGCTACCAAAATCAAAGATCGGTAGGTTGATACTTGGCTGGAATAACCAAGTGCCAGAGCCACCATCAAACAGTTTGTTCAATGATGAACTCATGCTGCCAGCATTCGCCGTTAAGCTGATGCTAGGGAAAAAGGCTGCGCGGGCTGCACCAATATTGGCGTTCGCTGCTTTCAGTGCATGCTCTGCTGCCAGAATATCCGGACGGCGAGTCAGCAATGATGACGGCATATCGGCCCCCAGCGATGCCAGTAGCGTCAGATCTTGCTCTGGTAAACCGTTGGATAATCCGGCTGGAATATCGGCACCCAGTAACAAACGCAATGCGTTCTGGTCGAGGGCCACTTGACGGCGGTATTGCGCCAGACTGGAACGCACACTTTCTAAATTACTGCGTGACTGGCTGACATCCAGAGAAGACGAGATCCCGGCTTCGTAACGCTGTTGAATCAGCTGATAGCTTTGTTCATAACTTTTGGCTGTTTGTTCTGCCAGACGTAACAGGTCGTGATCCGCTAACAGCGTCATGTACGCAGTGGCTACGTTGGCAATCAAACTGAGCTGGGTGCTACGTTGTGTCTCTTCCTGGGCCAGATATTTTTCCAAAGCCTGATCTTTCAGGCTTTGCACCCGACCAAACATATCCAACTCATAGGCACTAATGCCTACTGTGGCGGAATCGGTATTACTGATTGCACTGGCGCCGCCACTGTAAGTTCCAGGAATTCGCTGACGTGCCTGGTAACCTGTCGCTGTAATATTAGGCAATTGTGCTGCCCGTTGGATCCGATATTGCGCTTGATAGGCTTCTACATTCAAAACAGCAACGCGCAGGTCGCGGTTGTTTTGTAATGCAGTATCAATCAGTTTTTTCAATGCTGGATCAGTAAACACCTGTTGCCAGTCTGTTGCTTGCACAGCAGCCGGAGAAGTTTTAGTTTCATAATTAACAGGAATAGGAGCCGTTGGACGCTGGTAGTCTGGCGCCAATGAACAGCCTGTCAATAACAGGGATACTAATAACGCGATAGGGCGTTTAATCATGACGGTTCTCCGCAGAAGACGGTGCACGTAAAGCATGGCGATGCTTACTGAAATACTTCATTACGAGTACAAAAAAACACGGTACATAAAAGATAGCAAGAACTGTGGCGGCGATCATCCCGCCGGTTACACCGGTACCGATCGCGTTACGGCCACTGGCTCCGGCGCCGGTACTGATCACCAAAGGTAATACCCCTAAGATAAAGGCCATCGAAGTCATCAAGATCGGACGTAAACGCATACGAGATGCCTCTATGACCGCTTGTTTGATGCCCATGCCTTTATCAAACAGCTCTTTGGCAAACTCGACAATCAGGATGGCGTTTTTCGCTGACAACCCGATCGTCGTTAACAAACCTACCTGGAAAAAGATGTCATTAGACAGACCGCGCGTAGTGGCTGCCAGCAAAGCACCAATGACCCCTAGCGGCACGATCAACATGACCGAGAAAGGAATACTCCAGCTCTCATACAATGCTGCCAGACTCAAGAATACGACCAGCAATGAAATGGCATACAGCGCAGGTGCCTGACTACCCGAGACTTGCTCTTGATAAGACATTCCCGTCCATTCATAACCGATCCCATCCGGTAGTTGGCTGATCAGTTTTGCCATCTCGGCCATAGCTTCACCACTGGTTTTTCCCGGAGCCGCTTCGCCGACAATTTCCACCGCTGACGAGCCGTTATAACGTTCCAGTCGTGGTGATCCATAACTCCAGAAACCTTCGGCAAACGAAGAGAATGGCACCATCTGCTGCTGCGCGTTACGCACATACCACAGTTGCAGATGTTCTGGTTGCATACGGAATGGGGCGTCAGCTTGCACATACACCTTTTTCACCCGACCCCGGTCAATAAAATCATTGACGTAGTTTGAGCCCCAGGCCGTCGATAATGTGTTGTTAATATCACTGACGGACAGGCCTAACGCCATGGCTTTTTCGTAATCGACCCGGATATTGTATTGCGGCGTATCTTCCATACCATTCGGGCGCACACGCACCAATGCCGGATCTTTCGCTGCCATTCTGAGTAACTGATTACGCGCGGCGATCAATTTGTCATGCCCCAAACCACCGCGATCTTGTAAATAGAGATCGAAACCGGTCGATTGGCCTAATTCGGGAATACTTGGCATATTAAACGCGAAAATTGAAGCTTCTTTGATCTGGGAAAATGCCCCCATCGCGCGACCAATGATCGCATTCGCGGAATTTTCAGCGCTCTTACGCTCGCTCCAGTCTTTGAATTTAACAAACGCGAGACCGGCATTTTGACCGCTACCGGCAAAACTGAAACCGGCAATGGTAAAGACCGATTCCACCGCCTGTTTTTCATTGTTGTAGAAATGGTCAGATACTTTATCTAACACTTTCAGCGTACGCTCTTGGGTTGCACCAGTGGGTAGTTGCACCATGGCCAGCGCGATACCTTGGTCTTCTTCCGGCAGGAAGGAGGTCGGCATGCGCATGAACAACCAACCTAATGCAACCAGTAACACGGCATAAACCACCACCATGCGGCCACTGCGTTGAATAACGCGTCCTACCACAGAGCGGTAACGACGACTGTTACGATCAAACATGCGGTTAAACCAGCCGAAGAAACCCGTTTGAATGCCGTGATCACCTTTTTTCACCGGTTTCAGTAAGGTGGCACATAACGCAGGCGTCAGGATCAGAGCCACTAATACCGACAGTGCCATTGCGGAAACAATCGTCAACGAGAATTGACGATAGATTGCACCGGTGGAGCCACTAAAAAAGGCCATCGGCACAAATACTGCTGATAGCACCAGTGCGATACCCACTAAGGCACCGGTAATTTGATCCATCGATTTTCGCGTGGCTTCCAGCGGCGACAGTCCTTCTTCCGACATCACCCGTTCGACGTTTTCTACCACCACGATGGCATCGTCGACCAACAGACCAATGGCTAACACCAAGCCAAACATAGTCAGCGTATTGATGCTGTAACCCGCCGCCGACATGATGCCAAAGGTGCCGAGCAAGACTACCGGGACGGCAATGGTTGGAATTAAAGTGGCACGGAAATTTTGCAAAAACAGATACATGATGAAGAACACCAGTATCACGGCTTCCACTAAGGTATGTGCAACTTCGGTAATCGAAATTTTAATAAACGTCGTCGTGTCATACGGGTAAACGACTTTAATACCTGGCGAAAAGTATTTCGAGAGATCCGCCATTTTGGCTTTTACCAATGTCGCGGTCTGCAGCGCGTTAGCACCCGTGGCCAGATTAATCGCAATACCTGATGCCGGTTTGCCATTATAACGGCTGACTGCATTGTAACTTTCGGCACCCAGCTCGACACGGGCAACGTCACGCAGGCGCACTTGTGAGCCGTTAGTGTTCACTTTCAGCAGAATATTTTTGAATTCATCAATACTGGTTAAACGACTTTGGCCAGTAATGGTGGCATTAAACTGCTGACCGGCTACAGCAGGCGCTGCACCCAGCTGACCGACCGAGATCTGTGTGTTTTGCGAGGTGATCGCTGTTGTTACATCACTGGGCGTCAGGCTGTAGCTATTGAGTTTGTTCGGATCAAGCCAAACCCGCATAGCATATTCAGCACCAAAGATCTGTACACTCCCCACACCTTCAATACGGCTCAATGGCTCTTTGATGTTGGTCACCAGATAGTCACTGAGGTCGGCTTGATCCATCGAGCCATTTTCAGAGATCAAACCGGCCACCATCAGGAATGAAGATGATGACTTTTCAACCCGCACCCCCTGATTTTGTACTGTTTGTGGCAGCGAACTGAGTGCTTGTTGTACTTTGTTTTGAACCTGTACCTGTGCGGTGTCGGCATTGGTACCGGCCATAAAATTCAGGCTGACCGTGACATTGCCGCTGGAGTCACTTTGCGATGACATATACAGCAGGTTATCCAAGCCGGTCATGTTCTGTTCCAGCACCTGAGTGACGCTGTCTTCTACCGTTTTAGCTGATGCGCCAGGGTAGCTGGTGCTGATCCGCACTGAAGGCGGTGCAATCGTTGGGTACTGTGCAATGGGCAGGTTTTTGATGGCTAATGCCCCGGCCAGCATAATAACAATAGCGATAACCCACGCGAAAATCGGACGATCAATAAAAAATCTGGACATAACGACTCCGCGATAATTACTGCTTAGCAGTTGGGGTGTTGGTGGTCAGTGTGGCGATATCGACAGGGGTCGCTTTTACTTTCATGCCAACCTGAACTTTTTGTGAGCCATTCACGATCACCTGATCACCAGCGGATAATCCGTCTTTGATTAGCCAGCTATTGTTGACACTACGCGCGGTTTCAAAGGCTTTTTGTTCAACCTGACCTTGGGCATTGACCACTAAAACGGTCGCCTTACCACGAGGATCGTGGCTAACGGCTAATTGTGGCACCAGCAACGCATCCTTAACGGAGGCTTCGCCTAATTCGGCACGAACAAACATGCCTGGCAGTAACTGTTGGTCGTGGTTAGCAAAAATGGCGCGTACAGTCACGCTGCCAGTACCTTCATCGACAGTCACATCAGAAAACTGCAATTTGCCACTTTCGCTATAACGAGAACCATCCTCCATCAGTAACTGAACTTTGGCTTCCTGCGGGCCTGTTTTTTCTAACTGACCGTCAGATAAGGCTTTTTTCAATTTCAGCAAGTCGCTGCTGGATTGGCTGACATCCACATACAAGGGATCTAATTGCTGAATAGTAGTGAGTGCCGTCGTTTGTTGTGCGGTCACTAAAGCGCCTTCCGTAACGGTTGATTTACCGATACGACCGGAAATGGGTGCTTTGAGTTTGGTGTATTCAACATTGATCCTCGCGGTATCTACAGCTGCTTTCGCTGAAGCAACATCAGCGACAGCCTGTTTCCAGCTAGCTTCAGCATCATCATTTTCCTGACGGCTGACCCCATTGGTTTTGCTGAGATTACGATAACGTTCGGCTTTCAGACGGGCAATCGCTTCTGAGGCTTGTGCGCGTTCCCACGAGGCTTTGGCACTTGCCAAACTGGCTTCATAGGTCGCCGGATCAATCTGATACAGCACTTGGCCGGCTTTCACATCACTGCCTTCGCGGAAAAACCGTTTGATGATGATGCCACCCACTTGTGGGCGAACTTCCGCGACCCGGAAGGCGCTGGTACGGCCAGGTAATTGAGTATGCAAGGTTAATGTCTGAGGTTGTAATGTGATCACATTAACTTCCGGTGCCGGCATATCGGCCGGCGCCTGATTCTGTTCGGCAGATGGCTTACAACCCGCCAGCAGTAGCGTTGCAGTTAATAATGCAATGGGGGTTGTACGGAACAGAGTAGGGTGATGCGGCATGTTAACCTCAGATTCGTTATGGCTGTTTGCATTGGTCTTACTATCTGAACTGGAAATTGTCACAAAACTTTGACTAAACCGGCCTCAGAACGTTAAGTTGTGCAAAAAATTGAACGTTCATTCTATTTAGAGTGCACATTCTAGATTAGAATTTTTTCAGTATCAATCAGGATCAAGTTAATATACGCCCCCCAACTAGCTGGATGGTTCTATGAACGAGATCACAATGACGCCCCCGGAATCAGATCGTGCGGCACAACGGCGCCATCAGGTGCTGGATGCAGCCGCCATTTGTTTTCGTAATCATGGTTTTCATGGTGCCAGTATGGCGCAGATTTCTAAAACGGCAGGCATGAGTCCGGGCCACATCTACCACTATTTCGACAGTAAAGAAGCAATCATTGCCGCGATTGTTGATCGTGATCTGGAAGAGATGATGGAATGGACCGAAATATTTTATTCGTCTGACGATATTCTGCAGTCGATGGTTGATGGTGTGACTTGTGGTGTGGAAGCGAACACAAACCCAGAATGTGCTGCATTGATGCTGGAGATTATGGCTGAGTCTGCCCGCAACCCACAGATCGCAGCAACAGTTCAAAAATCCAATCAGATCGCACGACAACGTTTGAATGGTTTGTTAATCAAAGAAATGGCACAGCGTTGTGCCGTATCCAGTGTGGATGTTCAGGTCAAAACAGATCTCATTGCAGCGATGTTTGATGGCCTGCTGATGAAAAGTGTTCATAACCCCACACTGGATAAAGAAGCACTGACGATGTTGATGCGTCAGGTTATGCTGTTTGTGCTGACGCTCTGACCCGCCGTCTGGTTTTTTTAGCCGTTTTTACGGGTTTGTTTTGTTGTATCAGCAACTGCACAAACTCGTCGGCGGGTAATGGTGGGCTACGCAGATAGCCTTGATAATAATCACAGCCCTGTTGTTTTAAGAATGCCAGTTGCGCTTCTGTCTCGACGCCTTCCGCCAGCACAGTCAACCGTAATGAGTGGCCCATGGCAACAATCGCTGCGGCTATCTCCATATCATCACGTTCATGTGGAATGTCATCGACAAAACGTTTATCGATTTTGAGTACATCCAGCGGGAATTGTTTCAGATACGCCAACGATGAATAACCAGTACCAAAATCATCAATAGCAATACGAATACCTTGCTGACGTAATCCTTGCAGTATTCTGACCGCTTCTTCCTGTTGTTCCATTAAGGCACTTTCTGTTAACTCCAATTCCAAACGATGCGCCGGAAAGCCAGTATTTTGCAAAATGGTACCAATGAGCTGCTGAACATCACCGTGATGTAATTGCAACGGTGATAAATTCACCGCCAGATTTATATCCGGCAGATGTTGGTCCAGCCAGAGTCGACCTTGACGGCAAGTTTCATAAAGCACCCATTCCCCAATGTTTTGGATCAGACCGGTTTCTTCGGCAATCGAGATAAACTCAGCAGGTTTTATCAAGCCATATTCAGGGTCATCCCAACGCAACAGTGCTTCGGCACCAATGATTTGATTGGTCTCAATAGAGATCTGTGGCTGGTAATAAACCTTGAATTCTTGCTCTGCGATGGCGCGATGTAAACGTTGTTCTAATTCCAGCCGTGCCTTCGCTTTGAGGAATAATTCTTCCGAAAAATAACGATAACCATCACGACCATCATGTTTGGCCCGATACATGGCGGTGTCCGCTTGCTGCATTAACTCTTCAGCACTTTGGCCATGTTCGGGGAACAGACTGATGCCAATACTGGTACCAATAACAACATCCCGATCATTGGATAATGAGAAGGGTTGATGTAAGGCATCAATGATTTTTTGCGCTAATATCGATACATCATCCAACGACGGGTTATTTTGTAATAACACCGTAAATTCATCACCGCCCAGACGACAGACGACATCCGTTGCGCGCAGCTGATGGCGCAGCCGGGCTGACACTTGATGTAATAACTCATCACCAAAATGATGACCAAAACTGTCGTTCACATTTTTGAAATGATCCAGATCCAGCATTAATAGCGCGACCCGAGAGTTATTTCTAACGGCATCTTGCAAGGCCATGGCTAATTTTCGGCCCAGCATGGCCCGATTTGGCAGGCCCGTTAGTGGGTCGTGCAGTGCCATATGTTCCAGACGGGCTTCAGAATCTTTCAACTGACTGATGTCGGTATAAATACTGACGTAGTAAAGGATTTCACCGTTACTGTCACAAACCGGATTGATACTGGTCATCATGGGTAACAGTTCACCGCTTTGTTTGCGGTTCCAGAGTTCACCACGCCAAAATCCGTGTTCATCAATGGCTTGTCGCATCTGATGGTAAAACGGCTCATCGTGTTTTCCAGAACGGAAAATACGTGGACGCTGCCCTAATAGTTCATATTCCTGATAACCAAACAGATCGATCAAGGCACTGTTGACCTTGATGATATTGCGTTCAGCATCGGTGATCACGATCCCTTCTCGGGTGCTTTCGAACACAATGGCGGCCTGGCGTAATTGCAGCTCGTTGGTCTTTTGCTGGGTAATATCGGTCATGACACCGGTAAATCGTTGTGGTTTTCCCTTACGATCAAAACTGGTGGTCACGTGGTTTTCCACCCACAGATAATCCCCATTGGCCGTGCGGATCCGGCATTCCAGAGTATATTCCCGGTGGCGAGCCTCAATATGGCGGATCACTTCCGCCCACACGCGGTGTAGATCTTCTGGATGCAGCAAATCACTCATGGTCAGTTGACCATGAATAAAATCATCTGCCTGATAACCCCAGCGTTGTACGTTGCTGGAAACGTATTCCAGTTTCCAACTGGAATTGGGCTGCCAACGGAATAACACGGTCGGGCTGGCATCAATTACTTCACCGGCATTTTGTAATGCAGCCAGAGCACTGGCGCGCTCTTTCGCCTGCAACAGCATATCCAAGGCGTAAGTAACATCCATGACCATGTCATTCAGGGTGGCTAACACGGCAGGAGAGAAAAAATCAGGTTCATCGGCATACAAGTTCAGGGCGCCAATAACACGGCCATTTTCCCGGATCACAAAATAGCCCGCAGATTGGAAACCCGCTTTGATGGCGGCATCATGAAATGGCCGAACAGATTCATCTGTTAGGAAATGATTCATGATCAGATGTGAGTTGTTGGCAATCGCCCGATCTGTGGGCACTAAAAAACGTGGTTCGGCACCGGTTCGTTGTCGTACTTGTTGTCGGTATTCATTAATAAATTGCAGAAAACCATGATCATGGCCATAACTGGCGACATTGCTGGTTTTCTCTTGATCTAGTAAACAGACCCAGGCAAAAACAAAACCACCATGTTGTACGGCAATCCGGCAGATATTCTGGAGTAGTGCTAAACGATCCTGACTGCGCACAATGACCTGATTGGTCTGCGATAGCATGTCATAGAGATTATTTTGTCTGATCAGATGTAATTCACTGTTTTTACGTGCAGTAATATCTTCAATGACGTTAATAACGCAGTCAATTTTACCATCAGCAGTACGGATGCATCGGCAATCGATAATGGCATATAAGATGGAGCCATCAAGCCGTACAAAGCGTTTTTCCCGGCGATAACCTTGCGACTGACCTGCTTGCATGAGCTCCCACTCATGCAGGTCATTCAGTCGATCATCGGGATGAGTAAGTGCTAACAGATTCAGTTCTGCTAATGCTGCGCGAGGAGAATCAAAGAGGGTGCACAGATAATCGTTGAACTGTAACCAATGGCCATGCGCATTGGTAGTGATTGCCATACCTTGCAATGGTAGATCAAAGAAATAGTGTAATAAGCGGTCTTTTTCCGCCACGCAACGCACCATATCCTGCTGGTGTTGCAGATATTGTTGTCGCCAGACCAACAGAAAAAAAATACTGACAGTGATACCGGTGATAAAGGTCGTCAATGTGACCCAAAATGTCATACCGTTAAACGGTGAGACATTTTGGGTATCTGAAGGGGATAATCCGTGACTGGAAAAATAAAACCACGCCAGTGACAACACGGTATAAAACAGCATGATCCGCGTCGCAGAACGCAACGGGATCTTTGCGGCGGCACTATTCATGATAACGACACCATCCTTGCTCTTTGCTCTTTATAATATTTATGTAAATGTTTCAGGCAGCATAATAGCCTGATTATTCACCGTTAACCGCGATACATCCCAACTTTTCTGAATTCGTTACAGCGAGATCAAAAATAAGGTAAGTATCCTTCCTGCTTGGTGAGAATATTCCCTTTGTTGTCAGGTGAACCTAACCAGCCGAGAGCAGAATGTAGCGCATCCGGTAATTCGGTATCAGGACGTAAAGTGGCCTGTAATTTATATTGCCCTTGCAGGTTAAGTTGCACTGAAACCTGACTATGCAGGGCGGCGGAGTCTTGCTTAATCGCGGCGGTAAACGCGTTATTTTGGCAGTTAAGGTTTGCGATTGGATTGCCTAATACTAAAGCACCAGACGGTGTATTTATTAACGCTTGTTGCCAATTGAGTTGCCCGGTCAGGGTCTGACAAGCTTGGTGATCAATAACCAGTTGTTCAATATTGAGTTGTATGGCGCCTGTTGCATTTATTGGTAGTGGAACCGGAGCCCAGTTTTGTAAAGTGGTGGCGGCGGTTTTGATGTGCCAGTCATTCAGATGCCATTTCGCCCGCCAACCTATCGTTCCGGTTGCCGTGATAGTTTCCGGATCCTGAATGTCTAATTTTATGGTCGGCATTCCTAACCATAACTGGCTGAACAGCACTTCCCACTGCAGATTCTGTAACCTGTATTTTTGCCAACTCACTTCGCTGATGCTGCCTTGCCATAAGGTGCCATTAATATTGCGTAGCTGCAGACCAGCAGGTAGTGGTAAGCGAGGCAGGATCTGCGCGGCTGGTAGCGAGACCAGCAAAAAGAGCAAGTAGCCAAGCAAAAACAGTGTTAATAGCAGAGGGCGGCGTAATAAATAGTTTTTTATCATCGTATTATTTTTTGTTTCTGCCCAGTAATAAGCGCTTCACTTGCACTTTACCGGCCAGACCCGGTAGTGATTGCAGCTCTATTTGTTGTGGTGTGATGCCGTATTGTTGTTCCAGCAGATCTAACCAAGCCAATAATTGCGCAAAATCGACGGTTTCAAGTTCAACTTGTGCGTTTTCTCCCTGTGGCTGAATACGCTTTAATACGAGCTGTTGTGTTTGGCTACTCGCGGTCAGTGCACTGGCGATATCAATGTTGCTTGCCGTATTGGTGTGGCTGGTTTGTTTTAGTTGGTTAACCAGCGGCGCTTGTTCGCGCATCCAATTTAATTGCTGGCGTAACTGCTGAACCTGAATACGGTTTTGTTGCAAATGTTGTTGTAGTGGATGCCAACCTTCCCAATAGAGAAGGGCAATAAATACGGCAAAGCCGCCCAACAGTAAAATACGGCGTTCACGCGCGGCCAGATTTAACCACCACTGCTTCATGATTTACTCCTTACCATCAGCATGCCCCTGACTTTTCCATCCTGATTTTGCATGTTGGTGGTTTCTGTTTCGAAAATCGCGCTGGCCTGCTGGCGGAATTGCTCCAGTGTCTGGAAGTCGCGGGCACTGATTTGTAATCGGAATTCCTGTTTACTGCTATCAAATTGTAATTGCTGTAGTTCAAGCCCTGATGTTTGATGTAACAGCGGGGCTAATGAGGCTAATTGGCTGAGAAAACTATTGGATAGCGGAGTTTGTTGCAGTGTGTCTAAATGTTGTTTCAGCTGCACTCTCGGATTAATCACCCGTTTTTCTTCCGGAAATAGTTGTCGGTATAACGAGGTCATTTGTTGCTGTAATTGCTGCTGCTGTGTGTGTAGCTGAGCGTATTCGATGCCTTGATTAACGACACCTAACAGTAACCATAATCCGGCCAGCGCGACAGGAAGGCGCCAGCGAGCCCATTGTTTTTTCCATGGTGCGACAGAGCGGTAAACACCTTGCAGTAAATTAGCCTGTTCTGATGGTAGATTTTGAGCCAGCAGCTGCATAGGCAATTCACACAAGGATATTTGCCATTCGGCAGCGATACCATCGGGTGCAGGTGTATAGCTTTGTAAATGCGGCAATTGTTCATGGCTGCTTATCCAAACAGGTAACCAGCTACCATCAATCACAGCCCCTTGCCACGTATTCTGGCGGATCAGCCATTGTTCGCCTAATTGGAGCAGCGACCAGCCATTGTCAGTTGGTTGTGGCAGTGCGAGCACATCCGGTAACAGTTGTTGCGCGGTTAATCCGGCATCGCTTAGCCAGGCTAGCCAGTGCTGCATCTGTTCTTGCTCAACAGCCGCGATTTTCACCTGCTGCCCTTGGTGCTGTAATACGGTGATATGCAGTTTTTCTACATCACTGGCGACATCGTCTTCCAGCATAAAAGGCAAAGCCTGCATCGTTTGCGCATTGAGTCGCCCTGGTAATGTCAGCTCTCGAAAAATAACATCACAACCCGGAACGAGCACAATAACAGGACGATGACCTGCGCGCTCTGCCAGCTCAGATAACTGTGTTGCATTGTTTAGCTGCCCACTGGCGATCACTTCTTGCTGGGTGGCTGACCACACCAACCAGTACACGTTATCCTGATGGCGGGAACCCAGTCGTATCAGTAAAAATTCGTTCACTCTAACCCCCCAAAGTGACGACGGATAACAGTCACCTGATTATTACTTTGTCGTTGAAACAAACTGACGATACGAGTCTGATAATGATCACTCTCGGCTTGTAAAGTTGCCAGAAAATAGAAACTTTTTATGGTCAGTGCCGATTGTACCTGATCTCCTGCCGCGGCAGTGTTGCTTAATGTTCCCAGCTCCAGGAATTCTGCCACACTGTTCCAGCCTTCGCGCGGGCGTTGTTCTAATATGTTACGGGCATCATCCACACTGATATTATTGAGAAAGAGTGCTGCCAGTAACGGTGCTTGAATAGTACGTAACGTATTTATATTTACCTGCAGTGTTTTCTCTGGGATCGCACAGACCAATGGTAATAACTGACGGTAGAGTGCGGCGTCTACGCCTTTGACTGCGCGCAGTTCACTGACATCTTGCATCAAGCGATTGGCTGGCAGGTAGGGGTGGGGCAGTGCTTCATATTCACTGTCTTCTGCGCCTAGCGAGCGGGCGGTGGTGTTATCATCTAACCAGTCTTGTAGTGCTGCGGTGATTTGTTGAGCACGATAATCTTCTACTTTTAAACTGATTAATAACTGGCGGAAAACATTGGCACGATATAATGCACTGGCACTCGTGGTTGTTTCTTCTGAGCCTGAACCTGTGGTACTCAGAGAATTCAAATTAAAGCAAGCTTGTGAATCGCGGACGACACCTTGCAATGTCGCTGTTTCGACGGGAAATATTTGGCCCTCGTTGGCCCAATATTGGGCCAGAGATGTCTTCTCTGGGTTGTCTTTTAAATCTTGTATCAGCACTTTCGTGATCAGGGCTTCGGAACCAAGCAGATACCAGTAATTTTGTAACTGTAATTGCTGGTTATAGGTCCGTTGCCATTCCATGCGAAAACGCTGTGTCATGCTGCTGGCCATGGTTACCATGACGGCAAGCAGCAACAAGACCACCAACAGAGCCATCCCTCGCTGTTGTTTCATCAACTGCCTCCACTGCTGGTGGTGGAAGTTGAGTCCGTTAATAAAAACAGCCGGCGAATGGTACCGTAATCATCGAGCGTAAGTGTAACTTCCACAGCAGCTGGCAGGACTGTGGGTGTCATCCATTCGGTTAACCAGGCATCATTTTTATAAAATCGCAGAGTGAATGCCGACACGTGATTTAATAATGGTGTGACGGCTGGTTCAGACCCTGTAACGGCATCCGGGTACAAATAAGTCAGTCTTTCCAATGTGTGTTGTCGCAACCGGTAACCCACTTTTTGTAATTCTGAACGACGCAATTCCCCACCGGGATTTAACCAGCCGGCGCGAACAAACATCACTGCCCAGTCATCACTTTCTAACTGGAAACGTTCCGCTTGAAATATAGTTGTTGTGGCTTCGCCATTAATACGGGTTGCACGCGGCAGTATTTGTGTGAAATCACGTGATAAAGTCGCAAAGCCTCGTTGTAATTCGGATAACCGAGCAATTTTGGCTTGAGAAACCTCATCATTACGCATAACACCCTGCAAGACAGCATAGGCACTCAGGCTTAAGATGGCAAAGATGACCAATGCCAGTAAGACCTCTAATAAGGTAAACCCGGTGTAACGTGATTTAGCGGGGAGCGATGCAGGCATCATGGCTAGTTCTTCGCGACGTAGCTGCGCAGGGTTGCCCGCGGATTGGGCGCTTTTTCTGTATCACGCACTTCAACATCCACCGCACGAAACGATGGATCGGCTGTTTCTACCCCATGCCAGCGCCAGTAATAGGTACGCCCGGCCATCTCTTCCTGACCATTACTCCAGGTCAGATTAGGCCATTTCTCGGTCAAACGAATGGTAGCCAGCTGGTTATCAGCAACCCAGCTGGCAAATGTTTTATCTTCCAGTGTAGCCAGTGCCACAACCTGCTCGGTGACGGTTTTCATCAATGTAATGCCGGCGATAGCAAAAATAGCCATCGCAACCATCACTTCCAGCAAGGTCATGCCACGACAACTCAAGAGTGCCCTCCGGCAACCTTATCTGTTTGTGTCGTCAACACATCGATCTGACCATTTTCTGAGCCATTGATTTGACGGAATTGCGTATTATCACTGCCATGTTGTTGCATAGTGAGTGAGAATGGCGTGATTTCCCCACTGGGTAACAACAGTATTTGCGGGGTTTTGGCTGTCAGTTGGTTATCGGTGTCAAACCACTGCGGTTCTGAACGGCCTAAATGGTTCTCTTCATCCTGCAGCTGTAAACCATCCAAAGTTAGCGCCAGCGATATTTTTTCATCAAATTCACCAGTAGTGCGCAATTTTTCACTTTTATACGGCTGCCACGATTGATGATCCCAATCCAATAGGGTGTCCAACGATTTCGTCGCTGTTTGAGTGGTATTCTCATCATTGCTTGGTACACTTTCCTGCCGGACCATGAATTGATAACCATGCTCGGAAATATGCAAACCAATCGTACGCCCTTGTTGTGTGGCCTGTTCACTCATGACCTGAATGGTGGACGCTAATTGCTGGCTTTCTTCAGATAAGTTGCCACCGAGTTTCGGATTTGGACCACCGGGGATCGACAATACAACGATCCCTAGGGCGCAGCCGATGATCACGATAACCAGCATAATTTCAATCAGCGTGAAACCACGTATACGTCTTTGCATCACTGTTGATTGTCTCGTTTTTTATCTAAATTCCAGTTGCCGATATCATCATCGGTGCCTGCTTGGCCATCTGGCCCCATTGAAAACACATCAATACTGCCATGTTCACCAGGGCTGAGTAGCTGATATTCACCCTGCCAGGGATCGAGTGGCAGACGCTTGATATAACCACCTTCTTTGTAGTTTTTAGGTACTGGCTCGCTGTTTGGTTTGGTAACTAACGCATTTAAACCCTGATCGGTGGTGGGATAACGGCTGTTATCCAGTTTGTACATGTCTAATGCGTTTTCCAGTGCCACAATGTCACTGACCGCTTTTTGATGGTCGGCCTGATCTTTATTACCCATCAGGTTGGGGACGATCAGACTAGCCAAAATGCCTAATATCACGATAACGACCATGATTTCCAGCAGCGTAAAGCCGCTTTGCTGTCTGCGTTGCATGCATAACCCCTTTCAGTAATAAAAATAACAGTAATAAAAACTAACGTCCGACCATGTTATTGAGTTCGAGGATCGGTTGTAAAATAGCTAACACGATAAACAGCACAATGACAGCCATACTCACCACTAAGGCCGGCTCAAAAATGCTCAGCGCGATATTAACCTGACTTTCGAACTCCCGATCTTGGTTATCGGCTGCACGTTCTAACATGTTGTCTAATTCACCGCTGCGTTCACCGGAAGCAATCATATGCAACATCATCGGCGGAAACAGTTTGGTTTGCTCCAGTGCAGCCCGCAAGCTACTGCCTTCCCGCACCCGTTCGGATGCTTCTGCTACCCGGATCTTGGCTTCATCATTACTTAATACATCACCACTGATGCGCATACCGTCTAACAATGGTACGGCACTGGAGTTTAGTATGCTTAAGGTGCGGGCAAAACGTGCGGTATTCAGCCCTCGGCTGACGCGGCCAATAACGGGCAAGCGTAGCAATTGGGCATGGTAATGCCGACGATTGAGTGGTTTTTTTACCCAACTACCCCAAGCGATGGCTAAAATCGCCAGCAGTAATAAAAACCACAGCCCATAATCGCGTACCAGATCGCTGGCACCCATTAAAAAACGGGTGCTGAACGGCAGTTGTTGTTTCATATGAATGAACTGTTCAACTACTTTGGGCACAACGGTCGCCAGCAGGATGGAGATAACACTGATGGCAACCAAGGTCAGGATAATGGGGTAGATCATCGCCTGCAGCAATTTACTTTTCATTTGCTGGCGTTGTTCGGTGTAATCGGCCAGCCGATTGAGCACAGTATCCAGATGCCCGGATTTTTCTCCGGCGGCGACCATTGCGCGATAAAGCGGATCAAAAATCGATGGAAATGCCGATAATCCATCTGCCAGCGAATGCCCTTCCAATACTTTGGTGCGAACTGCCGCGATCAGGGTACTTAATTTGGCTTTTTCTGTCTGCTGCGAAACGGCCCTCAGCGCTTCCTCAATCGGTAATGATGCTGCCACCAGTGTCGCCAATTGTCGGGTCAATAACGCCAGTTCATTGGTGCTGATCTTGGGTTGTAGCCAGCTGCGGTTTTGTGTTTGCTGTCGAACTTGTTCAACCGCTTCCGTGAGTGTGAGTGGTGTAAGCCCTTGTTCGCGTAATACTTGTCGGGCCTGTCGTGGAGAATCAGCTTCGATCATGCCCTCTTTGCGCCGGCCTTTCGCATCCAGCGCCTGATATGCAAACGCTGACATGTTAGTCCTCCCGCGTCACGCGCAAGACTTCTTCTAATGTCGTCTCACCGTTTACGACTTTCTGCAGGCCATCGGCTCGGATGCTTGGCGTTTTGCTGCGGATCAAGCGCTCAATTTCCTGCTCACCTTTGTTATTGTGGATTGCTTCACGCACGGCTTCATCGACGATCAGCAATTCATAAATACCGCTACGCCCTTTGTAACCGGTAAAATTACAGGCCTCACAACCTTTAGCAACAAACAGATGGCGAGCGCCAATGGGGAGGTCGTAACGTAGCCGGTCTTCTTCACTCAGCGGCTGTGGTTGTTTACATGCCGGGCATAAAGTACGTACTAAACGTTGCGCCAGCACACCGAGTAATGAGGTTGATAACAAGAATGTCTCAACACCCATATCGCGCAGACGGGTGATCGAGCCAATCGCGGTATTGGTGTGCAACGTGGATAACACTAAATGACCGGTCAATGAGGCTTGCACCGCAATTTGCGCTGTTTCCAGATCACGGATTTCACCCACCATCACGACATCCGGATCCTGACGCAGAATGGCGCGTAACCCGCGTGCAAAGGTCATGTCGACTTTCGGGTTAACCTGTGTTTGGCCAACTCCTTCAAGGTCGTATTCAATAGGGTCTTCAACCGTCAGAATGTTGCGGTCTTTGGTATTGATCTCGGATAGTGCAGCATACAGCGTGGTTGATTTACCCGAACCCGTTGGGCCAGTCACCAGAATGATGCCATGGGGTTTGCGGATCAAATCAGCAATATGTGCCCGATCGCTATCAACCATCCCCAGTTGTTTCAGTTCCAGGCGCACATTGTTTTTATCCAACAAACGCAAGACGACCCGCTCACCATAACTCGATGGCATGGTTGAAACGCGAACGTCGACCGCGCGGCCACCAATCCGCAGACTAATACGACCATCTTGCGGCACACGTTTTTCGGCAATATCCAGTTTTGCCATGACTTTGATACGCGAAACTAGCAGTGAGGCCAATTTACGTTGTGGCCGCAAGATTTCTCGTAACACGCCATCAATACGAAAACGGATGGCCAGATGCTTTTCAAAGGTTTCGATATGAATATCGGACGCTTCTAGTTTGATGGCCTCACTCAACATGGCATTAATCAAACGAATAATCGGGGCATCATCGTCAGCATCCAGCAAGTCTTCACTGGTAGGTAGTTCTTCTGCCAATGTAAAAAAGTCGGCTTCGTTACCAATGTCTTCCATCATCTGCCGTGCTTCAGATGAGTCACGCTGATAATCTTCCGTCAGTTGCTGCTCAAAGGCTTCGGCATTCAGCCAGCGTAACTGAAATGGTTGGCGTAATAAGCGGCGAACCTCTTGTAGTGTTTGATTACTCACACCAGTACGACAGAACAACACCGGCTCGGCATGCTGCCATTGCAATAACACGCCGTGATCACGGGCAAAGGCAAAATTTAACCGCAAACCTTGCATCGAAGTATGCAATGTTTCTGATGTTGTAGAGAGCGGCGTCATTACTGCACACCTTGCGCTTGTTGTTCCAATAACGCTTTCATCTTCGGTGACAGAGTCGTATTAGTGCCATAGGCAGGTAAAACTGGACGATCAACCGCAGGCGACAGACTATCAGTGTCTTGTTCTTGCGATAATTGCTCGGCTCGGAACAGGTTATATTTGCTGCTGGATACACCGGTATACGTAATTGGATCACGCAAGATGGTTGGGTGAATGAACACCATCAGATTCTGTTTGGTTTTCGAGGTACTGTTGTAACGGAACAGATAACCCAATACCGGAATATCCCCTAACAAAGGCACTTTGTAAGTGGATTCAGAGGTGTTGTTACTGAGTAAACCACCCAGCACAACTGTTTCACCACTCTTCACTAACACCGCATTTTTTACAGTACGGGTATTAAAGGTATCGCCCAGACTGGCGCTGCTGGTTGATGAACTGCTGGTCGATGTTGAGGTGGCAACACTGGATACTTCCTGTTCAATATCCATTAACACAGAATCACCTTCGTTGATCTGTGGCGTGACTTTCAGCTTCGTACCCACCGTTTTACGTTCTACGGTATTAAACACACTGCCTGTGGTGCTTGATTGACTACCGGAAATAACCGGCACTTCCTGGCCCACGTTAAACGCGGCTTCTTTGTTATCTAACGTAACAATGCTTGGCGTAGCCAGAATATTACTTTTGGTATTACTGGACAGCGCGGTCACTAACCCTGCCCAATCACCGGAATAAAAGCCCGCGGCGAGGCCGTTAAATTTGCTAAGCGCAGAGGTGGTATTGCTGGAAAATGAGCCGTCGTTTTTATATTCCAATGCGGCATTGGCCACGGTGGTCGTTGGCAGGCCGGTTGCGGTGAATTGTGTACCACCACCATTTTTATTGGCCCATTGCACACCCAGATTGAAGGCATCGCCGTCTTGTACTTCTACGATGATGGCTTCGACCAGCACTTGTGCGCGGCGAATATCCAGTTTGGCGATGATACGCTCGAGCTCCTGCATGATATCGGGTTGCGCGGTGATCACGAGTGCATTGGTTTGTTCATCGGCGACAATACTGAGGTCTTTGCCATTAAATGCACTCGAACCGGAGCCAGCGCTGTTACCGGCGGTATTCGTCGTGTTGCTACTGGCGGTACTTCCGCCTTGTTTATCTTGTTGGATGGTTTTACTGGAGCCGGATAACACATCAACCAGATTTTTGGCTTTAGCGTATTTAAGGTAGAAAACGCGGGTATTACCCTGACTTTGCTGCTCACGATCTAACTGGCGGATCATCGTCACGAGCCGCTGACGCGATTGGTTATCGCCACTGATCACCACCGAATTGGTTCGTTCATCGGCAACTAATTTTGGTGTTAAAACACTGGCGATGGCATTTTTATCGTTTTTGGTTAATGCGGTGATTAAACGCACCATTTCACTGGCAGAGGCATATTTGAGCTTGATGATATCGACGTTCTCATCGCCCACTTTATCAACCCGATGGACTATCTCAACCAGTCGATTGACGACGGCTGCCCGCCCGGTTAATAACAACACGTTGGAGGGTTCATAATGCACCACATTC
>JAYSBB010000013.1:0-36265 GCA_041915645.1 Tolumonas sp. | reverse complement strand
ATTTGGAAAAGATGGTGGATCAGTTATTGAAAGATTGTATTCACACGCCCGCGATGCCAGCTCGGTTATTAAAACTGGCTGAGGTTCGATGGTAATCAGGAACAATAAAAAGGCCAGTCTGAGACTGGCCTTTTTAATTTATTCATCACCACTGTCACTATCATCATCCACAGGTCTTGCATGCTCAACCCGGGATTTCAGCTTCTGTCCTGGACGGAAGGTTACTACTCGTCTTGCAGTGATTGGAATATCTTCGCCTGTTTTCGGATTTCGCCCCGGACGTTGGTTTTTCGTCCGGAGTTCGAAATTACCAAAGCCAGATATTTTCACTTGCTCGCCAGTTTCAAGGGCCAGTCGGATATCCTCAAAAAACGTTTCTACCAGTTCTTTGGAGTCACGTTTGCTTATACCCAACTCAGTAAAAAGATGTTCTGCAATATCGGCTTTGGTCAAGGCCATAGCTAGTCCCTCAAAGTAGCATTGAACTCTACTCGGAGTGCATCGACAACGCGTTCCATTGTTTCAGCAATCTCCTTATCTTCCAGAGTTCGTTCTGTGTTTTGCAGAACAATACTGAATGCCAGACTCTTTTTGCCATCCGGCACACCAGTACCCTGGTATGTGTCAAATAAGTTTATGCCAACTACCTGATTTCCGCCAACTTTTCTTGCTAATCGTAAGATATCATCTGCAGAAATTGTTTGGTCGACCACAATTGCTAAGTCACGGCGGTTGCCCGGGAATTTAGAAACCTCAGCAAACGCAGGAATATTTCGTTGCAGAATTGCGGCTAATTCCACTTCAAATACAATAGCTTTGCTCTTTAATCCCAGTTTCTTCTCCAGTGATGGATGAACAACGCCAATGTAACCTACTGATTTACCATTAAATTCTATCGCGGCAGACTGACCTGGATGCAAAGCAGGATGCTCACAACGAACAAAACGGTACGCATCCGTATTCGCGGTCAGTTCCAGTAATGCTTCAACATCCCCTTTCAGATCGAAGAAATCGACAGCGCGATTTGGGATCGTCCAATTTTCTTCCGCCGCGTTACCAGTAATAACACCGGCCAACATTGCTTCCTGACGAATACCATTTTCGGCACTAGCATCACGAATAAAACGCAAACCAGTCTCAAACAGACGAACGCGCGTTTGTTGACGATTCTGGTTATACACTACTGCGCCCAGCAGACCAGGCAGCAGAGACACGCGCATTGCCGCCATATCAGATGCGATTGGATTTGGCAGAACAATTGGGTCCGCAGACGGTTCCAGCAATGACAATACTTTTGGATCAATAAAGCTGTAGGTAATCGCTTCCTGGAAGCCGCGGTCAACTAATACATCACGCAGACGTTTCAGTGGTTGTTCAGCTTCTTTATGTTCAGACATCGTCAAACGCGCTTCCGGCGCGATATTAGGAATATTGTCGTATCCATAAATACGGGCAATTTCCTCGACCAAATCTTCTTCGATCGCAATATCAAAGCGCCAGCTTGGAACATTCGTCACCCAGCCGCTTTCTGTAGCCGTAACTTGCAAACCAAGGCGGGTCAGAATATCTACAACTTCGGCATCATCAAATGCGATACCAACCAGTTTGGTCAGTTTTTCACGACGCAATGTTACTGTTTTAGTCGCAGGCAACTCATCAGCAGCAGACTGATCAATCACCGGACCACAAGCACCACCACAGATCTCCAGCAACAAGGCGGTAGCACGCTCGATAGCTTTGTACTGAACCTGAGGGTCAACACCGCGCTCAAAACGATGAGAAGAGTCTGTGCGCAGGCCATATGCACGAGCACGGCCAGTGATAGACAGCGGTTGGAAGAAGGCACATTCCAGCATAATGTCTGTCGTGGTTTCAGCATCGACACCTGTGTCTGCACCACCGAAAATACCGGCCATCGCGATAGCACCACGATCATCGGCAATGATCAGCGTATCATCACGTAAAGAAACTTCGGTTTGATCCAACAGAGTCAGTTTTTCACCGGCTGTGGCACGGCGGACCTGAATTGCACCCTGCAATTTCGCCAGATCAAACGCATGCATTGGCTGACCCAGTTCCAGCAGAACGTAGTTGGTGACATCAACGATTGGATCAATAGAACGCAGGCCACAACGACGCAGGCGTTCTTGCATCCACAGCGGCGTTTCTGCTTTAACGTTCAGACCGCGCAATACACGACCTAAATAACGCGGACAATCAGCGGTTGCCTGCACATTAATTGGGTAAGTGTCAGTCAAGGTTGCTGCGACTGTTTTGATTTCTGGTTCGTTCAATTCGCAACGATTTAACACGGCAATTTCACGCGCTAAACCCAGCATACCCAAGCAATCAGCACGGTTAGCGGTCAGATCGACTTCGATACAAGAATCGTTCAGTGATAAGTATTCACGAACATCAGTACCAATTGGCGCATCGGAAGGCAGTTCAATAATACCGCTATGATCAGAACCAATTCCCAATTCAGAGAATGAGCACAACATACCGTGAGATGGTAGACCACGCAGTTTGGCTTTTTTGATAACAAAATCACCTGGTAATACCGCACCTACCGTTGCGACAGCAACACGCAGACCCTGACGGCAGTTTGGCGCGCCACAAACGATATCCAGCAACTCTGCTTCGCCAACATTTACTTTGGTAACACGCAATTTATCGGCATCAGGGTGTTGTGCACACTCAACAACTTCACCGATAACTACACCGTTGAAGTTACCGGCAACTGGTTCAATACCATCGACTTCCAGACCCGCCATGGTGATCTGTGCGGCGAGTTCTTCTGCAGACAAGGAGGTTGGAACCAGCTCATCAATCCAGGCTTTATTAAATTTCATGTTGATTGATCCTTATTTGAACTGCTTGAGGAAACGAAGGTCATTTTCGAAGAACGCACGCAAATCGTTAACGCCATAGCGCAACATTGTCAGACGTTCAACCCCCATTCCGAAGGCAAAACCAGAGTATTTCTCAGGATCAATCCCAACTGAACGCAGTACATTCGGATGTACCATGCCGCAGCCTAATACTTCTAACCAACGGCCATTCTTACCCATAACATCTACTTCCGCACTTGGCTCTGTAAATGGGAAATAAGAAGGACGGAAGCGGATCTGTAAATCTTCTTCAAAGAAATTACGCAGGAAATCGTGCAAGATCCCTTTCAGGTTAGTGAAACTGATATTTTCATCAATCAGCAAACCTTCAACCTGATGGAACATAGGGGTATGCGTCTGATCGTAATCGTTACGATAAACACGACCCGGAGCAATAATGCGAATTGGTGGCTGCTGTTTTTCCATGGTACGGATCTGCACACCAGAGGTGTGAGTACGCAACATCAATGTCGGGTTGAAATAGAAAGTGTCATGATCAGTGCGTGCAGGATGGTGCCCGGGAATATTTAACGCATCAAAATTATGAAAGTCATCTTCGATCTCTGGGCCGTATGCAGTCGTAAAGCCCAGCTCACCAAAAATACGCTCCATGCGCTCAATAGTGCGGGTAACAGGATGAATACCACCATTTTCAAAACGACGGCCAGGTAATGATACATCAATGGTCTCTGCCGCTAATTTGATAGCTAACTCAGCAGTAGTTAATGCTTCACGACGATCATTTAATGCGTTTTGAACTTTCTCTTTCGCCTGATTGATCAGCTGCCCAGCTGCTGGACGTTCTTCCGCTGATAAACCAGCCAGTGATTTCATCTGTTCAGTAAAAACACCCTTTTTACCAAAATACTCAACACGTAACGCTTCCAGCGCGTTATTGTCATTTGCTTCGGTAATTTTCGCCAGTGCACTGACGACGACTTCTTCTAGTTGCTGCATGTTTCCCTCATTACCCTTGTCTGTACAAGGTTTTGTTCTGCAGATTGCTGCTCTGTCGAGCGATAACCAATTACGCTTTGATCATAACCGCCTAGTATAAATCGGTAATAAGGCAATCAAAAGACTGAATCACAGATTCAGTTGTTATGAATACGATTAACTGACAGATCATGAGCAAGAAAGGGCTAAATCGAGGAAATAAAACAGAATGATAGGAAACGCAGATAAAAAAAGGGAGGCTTTCGCCTCCCTCTTCGCAATGTACTTGATTAAGCCAGTGCGGCTTTCGCTTTCTCTACCAGTGCGGTAAAGGTCGCTTTATCATGAACTGCGATATCGGAAAGGATCTTACGATCGATTTCGATAGAAGCTTTCTTCAGACCGTTGATGAAACGGCTGTAAGACAGACCGTTTAAACGAGCTGCAGCGTTGATACGTACAATCCACAATTGACGGAATTGACGTTTTTTCTGACGACGGTCACGGTAAGCATACTGACCAGCTTTAGTAACCGCTTGAACGGCTACACGGTAGATACGGGAACGAGCACCGTAATAACCTTTGGCTGCATTCAGAACTTTTTTGTGACGCGCACGAGCAGTCACACCACGTTTAACTCTTGGCATTTGTCAATCCTTCCCTTATGCGTATGGCAGCATTGCTGCAACTCGAGCCAAATCAGGTTTGGCCACCATGCCTGGCGCACGCAAGTGACGCTTACGCTTGGTAGTTTTCTTGGTCAGGATGTGACGCTTGTTAGCGTGCTTGCACTTAAAACCACCGGAACCGGTTTTTTTGAAGCGCTTCGCAGCACCACGGTCAGTTTTCATTTTTGGCATACGAACTCCGCATTGTATTTGCCAGTTATGTAATCAGGCGAAAAAAACCATCAGACCGAGATCTGATGGCCGTTTTACTTGAAAGCCTAATTACCGTTTTTTCGGGGCTAACATCATGACTGCTTGGCGACCTTCCACACGTGGGAAAGACTCCACTACAGCAAGTTCTTCCAGGTCCGCTTTTACGCGTTCAAGGACGTTCATGCCGAGGTCTTGATGTGCCATTTCACGACCACGGAAACGCAGTGTTACTTTGGCCTTATCCCCTTCCTCTAGAAAACGAATCAGGTTGCGTAGTTTTACCTGATAGTCGCCTTCATCAGTTCCAGGACGGAATTTAATTTCCTTGATCTGGATCTGTTTGGTTTTCTTCTTTTGTTCTTTGACAGATTTGCTCTTTTCATAGAGGAATTTGCCAAAATCCATAATACGACAAACTGGTGGTTCAGCCGTTGGGCTGATTTCAACCAAGTCTACACCTGCTTTAATCGCTGCATCTAAGGCCTCTTCGATAGAGACAATGCCGAGGGCTTCGCCTTCAAGACCGACAAGTCGAACTTCTTTTAGACGAATCTCACCGTTGATGCGAGTACGCGGTGCTTGTTTTCCAGTTTTCTTTGCGCCGTTTATAGTTTATTCCTCCACAATATTTAATACACGAGTGCTGATTTCTTTGCGTAACTTTTCAACTAAATCAGTTACCTTGAATTTACCTAAATCAACACCTTTACGGGTTCTTACTGCGATTTCGCCTGCTTCCATTTCTTTATCGCCGCAGACCAGCATGTAAGGAACGCGTTTCAAAGTATGCTCGCGGATTTTAAAGCCAATCTTCTCATTTCTCAAGTCCGCTTTTGCTCGGATGCCAGATTCATTCAAAGTATTAACCACTTGCTTCACATAATCGGCCTGATTATCCGTGATATTCATCACTACTGCCTGCAATGGAGCTAACCACAGCGGGAAATATCCGGCAGTTTCTTCAGTCAGGATACCGATAAAGCGTTCCATGGAGCCAAGAATTGCCCGGTGGATCATGACTGGCACATGACGGTCGTTATCTTCACCGACATAAGTTGCGCCTAATCGACCAGGTAATGCAAAGTCGAGCTGCACAGTACCACATTGCCACGCGCGATCCAGACAATCATGCAAAGTAAATTCGATCTTAGGACCGTAGAAGGCACCTTCCCCCGGCTGCAGGTCAAATTCGATATTGTTGTGCTTCAATGCTTCGCTCAGTGCTTCTTCTGCACGATCCCACATTTCGTCACTGCCAATACGTTTTTCCGGACGGGTAGACAGTTTTACGGCGATATTTTTAAAGCCAAAGGTACTGTAAGTGTCGTACACCATACGGATACATGATGAAACTTCATCTTGGATCTGATTTTCAGCACAGAAAATATGCGCGTCATCTTGTGTGAAACCACGAACACGCATCAGACCATGCAGAGAACCGGATGGCTCATTACGGTGGCAGCTGCCGAACTCGGCCATACGCAATGGCAGATCACGGTAAGATTTCAGACCTTGATTGAAGATCTGAACGTGACCAGGACAGTTCATCGGCTTAATCGCGTATTCACGATTTTCTGATGAGGTAGTGAACATCGCATCAGCATATTTATCCCAATGCCCTGAACGTTCCCACAACACGCGATCCATCATGAATGGACCTTTTACTTCTTCGTAATTGTATTCGCGCAATTTCTGGCGGATGAAAGTTTCCAATTCACGGAAAATAATCCAGCCATCATTGTGCCAGAACACCATACCAGGCGCTTCTTCCTGCATATGATACAGGTCGAGTTGTTTACCAATTTTACGGTGATCGCGTTTAGCCGCTTCTTCCAAACGTTGCAAATAAGCGTTCAGTTGTTTTTTATCAGCCCATGCGGTGCCGTAAATACGCTGCAACATTTTGTTTTTTGCATCGCCACGCCAGTAAGCACCGGATGTTTTCTGCAATTTGAAATGATGACAGAAACGCATATTGGGTACGTGCGGGCCACGGCACATATCAATATATTCTTCATGATGGTACAAACCTGGTTTGTCATCATGGGAGATATTCTCATCCAGAATGGCAATTTTATAAGTTTCGCCACGTGCTTCGAATACATCGCGAGCTTCTTGCCAGCTCACTGTCTTTTTCACAACGTCATAGTCTTTTTGTGCCAGCTCTAACATACGGGCTTCCAGCGCCTGAATGTCTTCTTCTGTCAGCATATGATCTAAATCGACGTCATAATAAAAACCGTTATCAATAACCGGTCCGATAGCCATCTTAGTTTGTGGCCACAATTGTTTGATCGCGTGACCTAACAAATGTGCACAGGAGTGACGCAGGATCTCTAAGCCTTCCTGATCTTTGGCGGTAATAATAGAAAGCGTGGCATCAGCGTTGATGAGTTCGCACGCATCAACTAATTCACCATTAACGCGACCAGCGATACAGGCTTTAGCTAAACCAGCACCGATGCTTGCAGCGACGTCTAATACAGTGACGGCATGATCAAACGGACGTTGGCTACCATCGGGAAGTGTAATAACAGGCATGATTTATCCTTACAGTGGTGACACACACCAAGTGTCACTTGTTGATATTGAAGTAAAGTGAAAGGCAATGTCCGCTACATTCGGACATGTCGGTGCAAAGTCTAATGAAATGCGATGGTGGGTGCAAACAGAGATGTATTTTTAGCGGCAAAAAATAAAGGCAGCCGAAGCTGCCTTTACTCACGCAATCAGAGGATTACGCGCGAATGAAGTCCAGGTGAACTACTTTCGGTTTAACAGGGTGACGCTGTACAGCTGCTACTTTAACTTTAACTTCTTTACCATCAACAACCAGAGTCAGAACTTCTGTGTAGAATTCTGCTTGAGCCTGTGCAGTGATGATTTTGTTGTGATCAACAACAACAGAAACAGCTTCTTGGCCAGCACCGTACACGATAGCTGGAACTTGTTCTGCACGACGCAGGCGGCGGCTCGCACCTTTCCCCAGGTCTTTACGAACTTCAGCTTGGAATGAAAAAGACATAATTATCTCACTTCTTAATATAAATGAATGTATGGTATCAGATGCGACCGTCCAATACCGCTTTAATAGCGGCGCGGATACTATCATTCATTAGCAGGTGCAACAAGTAAAAACAGTTACCACCACCCTAACCAGTTTTGACCTATTACAGCCAGCCAGACTATGCCGTTCAAAACCAGCGTGATAAACACTGCGGCAGAGCCCATATCTTTTGCCCGGCCAGATAAGGTATGCATTTCACCACCAAAGCGGTCAACAACGGCTTCAACTGCCGAATTCAGGATCTCGACAATCACAACTAACCAAGCCAGAACGAGTAATAATAGCTTTTGTGTTAAACCATCACCGACAATAAATGCAGCTGGCGTTAGCAATAGCATCAGGATCACTTCCTGACGGAAAGCAGCTTCATGTTGCCACGCAGCTTTAATGCCCTGCATGCTATAAATGCCTGCTTTATATACCCGATATAAACCGGTGTTTCCTGGTTTCACATTGACATCCTCTTTTGACAGGCAGGGATCATTAACTGACACGCCATGGAATAAATACAGTCTGACCTTCAGCCTGACTACGAATTGTTTTAAGACGAAAAACTTGTTCGATTAAATGTTCATCAAACTGATTCGTCGAATCAGAAAAAACCAGCTTACCTTGCTGCAAACACCAGATGGTATCGCAATGCGCTACCGCCAGATTAAAGTCATGGATCGATGTTAAGACCATCATCCCTTGCTGCGTAAGCTCTTTGAGCACAGTCAACACTGTGATCTGATGATGCCAATCAAGACCCGCCAGCGGTTCATCCAACAGTAGCAAACGTGCTTGCGGGTTTAATGTAGGCCAAACTTGTAGCAATGTTTTGGCTAACAAGATCCGTTGTTGCTCACCGCCAGATAACTGGCTGAAATCGCGTTCCAGATAATCGAGCAGTTCCAGCCGTGAACAAACTTGTTCTATGGCTGACTGAATCGCACTGGCGCTACAGTTTAACGGTGAGGCACCTAAGGCAATCACCTGATAACACGCAATTGGTAATAGCTGTGCGGTACGTTGTGGCAGCATTGCCCGTTTAATCGCGGCATATTGCATTGTCCACTGACGACTGTCTTGTTGTTCCAGCTCAACCTTACCTTGTGACGAAATCAGCCCAGCGATGCCAAGTAATAAGCTGGACTTGCCACTTCCATTCGGCCCTAACAGCGCAATGTGTTGCCCTGCAGCGGCAGAAACAGAAAGAGGCCCCACCCGCTGCTTAACCGAAAAATCAACCAGCGAGAGCATGACGACGAACCAAAAGATAAATAAAGATCGGCGCACCGATTGTGGCAGTGACCACACCAACAGGAAGTTCACCGGCATTAACTAAAGAGCGCGATAATACATCGGCAACCAATAACAACAAGCTGCCAGCCAAAATTGATGCAGGAATAGTAAATACAGGCCCATCTTTACCGGCTAATCGCAACAGATGAGGAACGACCAAACCGATAAAGCCAATAACGCCAGCCAGTGCGACACACATTCCACTGATAAAACAGATAGCCCAAACTAATTTGCGATGCGTTTTACGCAAATCTAACCCCATCAATTGCGCCTGATAGGCACCTAACTGCAGAAGGGCCAATTGGCGGTGCTGACATAACAACCATCCGCACACCAGAATAAAAGGTATCCACCAATATGCTGGGTGGATCTGCCCATATGCGAGGCTTCCCATCATCCAGAACATAATTTCTCGCAAAGCCTGATCATCGGAAAAATAAAGCAACCACGTAGTTAATGCATTACTGGAAATACCAATCGCAACACCAAGCAGTAATAACCGACTTCCGCCAATTTGCCCACGCTGTGATAATCGCAGTAACAATAATGTGACCAGCAATGCCCCCATAAATGCCGACACGCTGATCCCCCAGGCAGGGATCATTATTCCCCACTGATGACCAACAAAAATAACGATGACCGCGAGTAAACTCGCACCACTGGAAATGCCGATCAGGCCGGGCTCCGCAACAGGATTATGCAATAATATCTGCAAAACAGCCCCGCAAAGAGCCAGTCCGCCCCCCACCGCAATGGCCAGTAGAGTTCGTGGTAAGCGAAGTTGCCAAATCACCTGCTGTTGTGTTTCTGATAAGCCATGCCACCAATCGCTCAATCCAATATGGTAGCTGCCTGACGAGAGACTGATAAGGATTGCTGCCAATAAACAGGTAAGCAGAATCGTCAGCCATATCTGACGCTGCCAACGCTGTTTATGCCAGATAATTTGCAATGACACAGAACCAGATCCAATTCAGCAGTGAATAGTATCGGGATTGTATCATTTCAATGGTTAACCGCGAACTTGTGATTGTAAAACAGAAAAATCAGATAAAAATATCTATATGTTCCGGATGGTTATCGTCATCAGGTGTAATTGAGTTTGTCTCGGCATTATCTTCTTTCTCAGCAGTATCATCTTGCGAATGTGCTTCAGTATGATGCCCATGCGGTTGCTGCTGAGGATGATGTTGCTCAGTATCAATTTTGTGTGTTTCCGGCTGTTTTTCAACACGAGGAACATCGTGATGCACAATATCATTCAGATTAACCGGCGGTGTAGGCCGCGGTAATATTGGGAAAAGCATATCTTGGTTGGGCATAGTATGCGCCTTACTAGATATCAGAGTATTTATATATATTATCGGCCAGGCTGTACAAAAAATAAGCCGAAAATAAAAATCATTTTCCCAACTGCGACAATGAATAATATTGCATTATTGGTGATATTTAATTCAAAACCTCATTTGCGATAATCTGTGCTTGCATTTTTTGTCAGGCACGGTATTTTGTATGCCATTGGGACAATAAAGAAGCAACATAAACCATTATGACCTCACTGAAGACTGTGCACCATCATCATCGCCATCATCCAGAATAGTCTTTCAGGAGGATTGCTGCTGGAAGACACAAAGTGACTTCCCAGTGGTTCCCAAGCCAATCACTTAACCCTCGGAAGCCACTACTTCCGAGGGTTTTTTCATTTACAAGGATATAACTATGGATAGCAAACGTCTGCGCATCGCGATGCAGAAATCAGGTCGCCTGAGTCAGGATTCTCAAGAGCTGCTGAAAAGCTGTGGTTTCAAAATCAATCTGCGCGAAGATCGCCTGATTGCTCATGTTGAAAACATGCCGATCGATATTCTGCGCGTACGTGATGACGATATTCCTGGCCTGGTCATGGACAAGGTTGTCGACCTCGGGATTGTAGGTGAAAACGTATTGGAAGAAACCATGCTGGAACGTCAGTCTATGGGTCTGCCAACCGCGTTCAAAAAGCTGAAAGATCTGGATTACGGTGGATGCCGTCTGTCTCTGGCAATCCCACGTGAAGAAGAGTGGACAGGCGTTGCAGCACTGCAAGGCAAAAAAATCGCCACCACCTACCCTCACCTGCTGAAACGCTTTTTAGCTGAACAAGGCGTCACCTTCAAGCCGGTGCTGCTGACTGGTTCGGTGGAAGTTGCTCCACGTGCCGGTCTGGCCGATGCCATCTGTGATCTTGTTTCTTCCGGTGCAACACTGGAAGCCAACGGCCTAAAAGAAGTGCAGGTGATTTATCGCTCTAAAGCCACGCTGATCCAAGCAGACACTGAATTGTATCCAGAAAAACAAAAATTGGTTGACCGTCTGCTGCCACGCTTGGAAGGCATGCTGCAAGCACGTGAAAGCAAATACATCATGCTGCATGCGCCAAAAGATAAATTAGCTGAAATCACTGCATTACTGCCAGGCGCTGAAAACCCGACTGTGATGCCACTGGCCAGCGACAGTACTCACGTTGCGATGCATGTTGTTGCCACAGAAACCCTGTTCTGGGAAACCATGGAAAAACTGAAAGCGCTGGGTGCTAGCTCTATTCTGGTGCTGCCAATCGAAAAAATGATGATGTAACGGGAGCAGACCATGCAGATCGTTCAGTGGGCAAATTTGAATGCGGAACAGCGTCGTGAGACGCTGACCCGCCCGGCCATGAGTAATTCAGCGGAAATCACCAGCATTGTCAGCAATATCGTGAATCGTATTCGCAGTGAAGGTGATAGCGCGCTGCGCGAATTCACGGCCAAATTCGATAAAGTCAGCGACGGTGATTTACGTTTAAGTGACGCTGCTATTCAAGCAGCTTGCGAACGTACCAGCCCGGAACTGAAAGCTGCTATTCAGCATGCATATCGCAACGTAGCTACGTTTCATCAGGCACAAAAATCCGCACCGCTGGCATTAGATACACAGAGTGGTGTGCGTTGCGAACTGCATTACCAACCGATCAACCGCGTAGGTTTGTATGTGCCAGGCGGCAGTGCACCATTAGTTTCAACCGTGCTGATGCTGGCAATTCCGGCCAAAATTGCCGAATGCCGTAAAGTCATTCTGTGCTCTCCGCCACCGATTGCTGATGAAATCATCTATGCGGCTACCCTGTGTGGTGTCAGCGAAATTTATACCATGGGTGGTGCTCAAGCGATTGCTGCGATGGCTTACGGGACTGAGTCAGTATCCAAAGTGGATAAAATATTTGGCCCGGGAAACTCTTGGGTAACCGAAGCCAAACGTCAGGTCAGCATGGATTTTCGCGGTGCGGCGATTGATATGCCAGCCGGTCCCTCCGAAGTGCTGGTCATTGCTGATGAGACTGCCAATGCGGCATTTGTCGCAGCTGATTTGCTGTCTCAGGCAGAACACGGTCCAGACTCACAAGTTGTGTTGGTCACACCTTCTATCGAATTGGCCAACCAGGTCGATGCTGAGCTGGAAAAACAACTGGCAGAACTGAGCCGTGCAGACATTGCCCGGAAAGCACTGGAAAGCAGCCGTTCGATCATTTGCGCTGATTTGGAAGAGGCTTGCATCATTTCCAATGAATATGCGCCTGAGCACTTGATCGTACAGACCGTTGAGCCACGCGCGTTACTGAACAAGCTGGAAAATGCCGGTTCCATCTTCTTAGGTAACTGGACACCGGAATCCGTCGGTGATTATGCCAGTGGCACCAACCACACACTGCCAACCTACGGTTATGCGAAAACCGCATCCAGCCTCGGTTTAGCCGATTACCAGCGCCGTTATACCGTGCAAGAGTTAAGTGCTGAGGGTTTGGCTGGTCTGGCAACTACCGTAACAACGATGGCCGATGCCGAAGGTCTGACTGCGCATAAACGTGCTGTCACTATCCGCATGGAAAGCATTAATAGCCAGGAGGCAAAATAATGAGTCTGACGAAACTGGCTTGCCAGCGCGTACAAGATCTGACCCCTTACCTATCTGCCCGCCGTATTGGAGGTAAAGGTCATGTCTTCCTGAACGCCAACGAAGCACCAAAAAGCGAACAATATACGCTGGATAGTAGCAACCTGAACCGTTACCCGGAATGTCAGCCGCCACAGGTGATCGAATCTTATGCCGCTTATGCGGGTGTACAGCCTGACCAAGTGCTGGTCAGCCGTGGTTCTGACGAAGCGATCGAATTGCTGGTACGCACCTTCTGTGAGCCGGGTAAGGAAGAGATCCTGATCTGCCCACCAACTTACGGTATGTATTCCATCAGCGCAGAAACCTGCGGTGTCGGTATTCGTACCGTTCCGCCATTACCAGATTTTCAGCCGAATGTGCCGGCAATTCTGGAACAACTGGATGGCGTGAAGGTTATCTTCTTCTGCTCGCCAAATAACCCTACCGGCACGGTGCTGGATCGTGAAAAATTGATCACGGTGCTGAATGCCACACAGAACAAAGCGATTGTCGTGGTCGATGAAGCCTATATCGAATTCTGCTCGCAATTCAGCATGATTGATCTGATCAATGATTATCCAAATCTGGTGATCACTCGTACGCTGTCTAAAGGCTTTGCCTTGGCTGGACTGCGCTGTGGCTTCACTATTGCGAATGCGGAAGTGATCAGCCTGCTACTGAAAGTGATCGCGCCTTACCCGATTGCCGAACCCGTAGCGCAGATTGCTGCACAGGCGTTAAGCCCTGCCGGTCTGGAAAAAATGCGTGCTCGCATCGCTTGGTTAAATGAGCTGAAGCAAAAATTCAAAGCCGATATTGCTGCTTTGCCATGCGTAAAAGATATTTACGATGATAACGGTAACTTTGTGCTGATCCGCTTTACTGACAGTGCCAAAGTATTTGCTGCTATGGTTGAACAAGGCATTATTCTGCGTGATTTTGCGAATAAACCGATGCTGGATAATTCCGTGCGAGTCACGATTGGTGACGAAGCAGAAATGCATGCAGTGTTAACTGTACTGCAATCACTGGCCTGACAGGGAGAACGCCGTGAGCCAAAAGCAAAAATTTCTCTTCATTGACCGCGACGGTACTTTGATTGAAGAGCCTGTGATTGATAAGCAGGTTGATAGTCTTGATAAACTGCGCTTCGAGCCAATGGTCATTCCAGCATTGCGCGATTTGCAGGCCGCCGGTTTCGTGCTGGTGATGGTGACTAATCAGGATGGTTTGGGCACCGACAGTCTGCCACTGGAAAACTTCCAACCGCCGCAAGATCTGATGATGCACATTTTCGAATCACAGGGCGTGACTTGGGAGGCGGTGCTGATTTGCCCGCATTTCCCACATGAAGACTGTACTTGCCGCAAGCCGAAACTCGGCATCGTAAAAGATTATATGCATTCAGGCCGTATTGATCATGCCAACTCGTATGTGATCGGCGATCGCATCACGGACGTGCAGCTGGCAGAAAACATGGGCATCCATGGTATTCGTTATAATCCAGAGACCTGCAACTGGAATCACATCCGTGACATGCTGCTGAATAAAGGCCGTAAAGCACATGTGATCAGAAATACCAAAGAAACTCAAATCAGCGTGGATGTCGATCTGGATAAATCCGGCGGTAATCAAATCGCAACCGGTATTGGCTTCTTTGATCACATGCTGGATCAGATCGCCACGCATGCTGGTTTCAGCCTGCAGTTGAATGTGAAAGGCGATCTGCATATTGATGATCACCACACCGTCGAAGACACCGCGCTGGCATTGGGCGAAGCCCTGAAAAAAGCGCTGGGTAACAAACGCGGCATCGGCCGTTTCGGCTTCCTGCTGCCGATGGATGAATGTCTGGCTCAGGTAGCTATCGATTTGTCCGGCCGTCCATTCCTAGTGTTTGACGCAAATTTTGGCCGTGAACAAGTGGGCGAATTCAATACCGAGATGGTGCAACATTTCTTCCGCTCACTAACTGATGCCATGGCGATCACGCTGAATCTGTCTGTGACGGAAGGTAATACGCATCATCAGGTAGAAGCGCTGTTCAAAGGTTTTGGTCGCGCATTACGTCAGGCGATCAAAGTAGAAGGCACTGAACTGCCCTCTTCCAAAGGTGTTCTGTAAGGGGTTCAGCATGAAACTGACTATTATTGACACCGGTTGTGCCAACCTGTCTTCAGTAAAAATGGCGATCCAACGTTTAGGTGTTGAGCCGATTGTCAGCTGCGATGCTGCTGACATTAAATCAGCCGATAAGCTGATCCTGCCCGGTGTCGGCACCGCGAAGGCCGCAATGCGTAATCTGCAGGAACGCAAACTGGTTGATTTGATCCGCGAAGCTAAACAGCCGCTGCTGGGTTTCTGCCTCGGCATGCAGATGCTGGCGCAGGCGTCTGAAGAAAGCATGGATGGCGAAGCCGATATTCAATGTCTCGGCATCATTCCCGGTAAAGTGAAACTGATGCAAGTCGGTGATTTACGCTTACCGCATATGGGTTGGAACCAGATCGAGCACGATGGCACACATCCACTGTTCAACGGTATTCCTTCCGGCAGCTATTTCTACTTTGTGCACTCTTATGCGCTGGAAGTCACCGAAGCTACGCTGGCTCGCTGTGATTATGGTTCACCGTTCAGTGCGGTTGTGGGTAAAGATAACTTTTTCGGTGCGCAATTCCACCCTGAACGCTCAGGCAAACTGGGTGCGCAACTGATCCGTAATTTCCTGGAGATGTAATGATTATTCCGGCTATTGATTTAATCGACGGTAAAGTAGTTCGCCTCTATCAGGGAGACTACGGTCAGAAAACTGAATATTCTGCTGATCCACAAGGGCGTTTTGACGACTACGTGGCACAAGGCGCTACACAACTGCATCTGGTTGATCTGGATGGGGCCAAAGACAGCACCAAACGCCAACTGACAGTGATCCGTAAACTGCTGGCAAACACCAAAGCACCGGTACAGATTGGTGGTGGTGTGCGTACCGAGCAAGACGTGATCGACTTGTTAGATGCTGGTGCGAATCGCGTGGTAATTGGTTCTACTGCCGTGAAAGATCCCGCAACAGTGGCTGGTTGGGTGGAAAAATACGGTGCGGATAAAATCGTACTGGCACTGGATGTGAACATCGATGCACAAGGCCAACGCAAAATTGCTGTTGCTGGCTGGCAAGAAGACAGTGGTGTCACTATCGAAGCGCTGCTGGCGCATTACCTGCCGGTTGGTCTGAAGCATGTACTGTGTACCGATATTTCTCGTGATGGCACGCTGCAAGGCAGTAATGTCGCGCTGTATCGTGATTTAGCAGCACAATTCCCGCAAATCAACTGGCAGGCATCAGGTGGCATCGGTGGTATTGCTGACATCGAAGCGCTGAAAGGTTCTGGTGTTGGTGGCGTGATCCTCGGTCGTTCACTGCTTGAAGGCAAGTTCACCGTGAAGGAGGCTATCGCATGCTGGCAAGACGCATAATCCCCTGTTTAGACGTTAAAGACGGTGTCGTGGTCAAAGGCGTTCAGTTCCGTAATCACGAAGTGATGGGTGACATCGTGCCACTGGCAAAACGTTATGCCGATGAAGGCGCTGACGAGCTGGTGTTTTATGATATCACCGCCTCTTCTGATGCCCGCGTGGTGGATAAAAGCTGGGTGAGCCGTGTTGCCGAAGTGATTGATATTCCCTTTTGTGTCGCTGGCGGCATTAAATCGGTTGAAGATGCCAAGCGTATTCTGGAGTTTGGCGCGGATAAAGTTTCCATCAATTCCCCTGCATTGGCTAACCCTGAGCTGATCACCGAGCTGGCCGATCGTTTCGGTGTGCAGTGCATCGTGGTGGGTATTGATTCCTATTTTGATGCCGCCACTGGTCAATATCAGGTTAAGCAATACACTGGTGATGAAACTCGCACCCGTATTACTAAATGGACAACACCCGATTGGGTAGTAGAAGTTCAGAAACGCGGTGCCGGTGAAATCGTACTGAATATGATGAACCAGGACGGCGTACGTCAAGGTTACGATTTAACGCAGCTGAAACTGATCCGTGATCTTTGTAAAGTACCGTTGATCGCCTCAGGTGGTGCCGGTGAAATGGTACACTTCCGTGATGCTTTCCAGATCGCTGATGTTGATGGTGCACTGGCTGCTTCCGTATTTCATAAGGGCATTATTCCGATCCCTGAATTAAAAGCTTATCTGCGTAACGAAGGAGTGCAGATCCGTGACTGATTTAATTACTGTTGACCCAACTCGTCTGGATTGGGAAAAAACTGGCGGTATGATCCCAGCGATTGTGCAGCATGTGCATACCGGTCAGGTATTGATGCAGGGTTATATGACCCGCGAAGCACTGGATAAAACGCTGGAAACAGGTCATGTGACGTTCTTTAGTCGCAGCAAAAACCGTCTATGGACTAAAGGTGAAACCTCTGGTCACGTGCTGCAACTGCGTGCTATTACCACCGACTGCGACAATGACAGTCTGCTGGTTGCTGCTGACCCGATTGGCCCAACTTGCCACCGTGGTTGCCCATCCTGTTTTGATGAGCACCCAGCTCTGCCACTGGGCTTTTTAGCTGAGTTGGAGCAGATCCTGGCTGGTCGTAAAAATGCCGATCCTTCATCCAGTTATACTGCAAGCTTGTATGCCAAAGGCACCAAACGTATTGCGCAGAAAGTGGGCGAAGAAGGTGTTGAAGTGGCACTGGCTGCCATGGCAAAAGATCGGGAAGAGTTGATCAATGAATCAGCCGATTTGCTGTATCACCTGACTGTCTTGCTGCAAAACGAAGGTCTGAAACTGGCTGATGTTGTTAACTGCCTGAAAGAACGTCATAAATAATGTGACTGCGGAACAGAAATTCTCGTATTTTTCTGTTCCGTAATCTTCGTCCAATATGTTTCATTCTTCGTTTTTTCCTTCCTAGCGCAGCTAATTACACCAAACAAATTGGTGTTCGCCACAGAATCAAAAGCCGATAGTAAACAGCTGTAACCTGTTATGTTTATACTTAAGACTAACGATGTTTCTCTGATGACTTTACGCGCATTCCTATGAATAAAATTCTTTTGATTGAAGACAGTATGATGATCTCTCGAGCACTCAGCGCGAATATTCGTAAAGAGTTAAATGTTGAGGTCGATTCAGCTTATACGCTGGCTGATGCTAAAGCGCGATTAGCATCGAATCATGATTATTTTGCTGCACTGGTTGATCTGACATTACCGGATGCCCCAGATGGAGAAGCTCTGGATGAGGTGCTGCAATGGCATATTCCCGCTATCGTCATGACCGCCAGTTTTAGTGAAGAAAAACGCGATGAATTACTGGAACGCGGCCTCGTCGATTACATCATCAAAGATTCAAAAACGTCGTTTAACTACGTTGTCAGCTTGCTTCGCCGTCTTTATCTCAATCAATTTATTTCGGTATTGGTGGTCGAAGATTCATTTACCGGTATGCAGTTTGTCACCAAACAATTACGGCGCTGGTTACTGACAGTGCATGAGGCTGCAGATGGCGCAGAAGCATTGGCAATTTTGAACAAACATCCTGAAATCAAGATGATCCTCGCGGATTACCATATGCCTGTCATGAATGGCATGGAGCTGGTTAAAGCGCTGCGCGAGAAAAAAGATAAAGAAGAACTGGCCATTATTGGTATTTCCGCCATCAATGAAAAATCACTGTCGGCCCGCTTCATTAAATATGGCGCCAATGACTTTTTGACTAAACCGTTTGCGCCGGAAGAGCTGCAATGCCGAATCAATCATAATCTGGAAACACTGGAGTTATTAGCCAAGCTGCGTGAAACCACATATCGTGATTACCTAACGCAACTGTTTAATCGTCGTTATTTATTTGAAAAAGCAGAAAAACAATTCCGCGCGGCTAAATCGGCCGGTCACCCTATCACTATGTGTGTTATGGATATTGATCATTTTAAACGGATCAACGATGCGCATGGCCATCATGCCGGTGATACCGTTTTGCGCACTATTTCTGCGTTGTTTAGCGAGCATTTCCCCGATTGCATTACGTTCCGATTAGGAGGCGAAGAGTTCGGGTTGATTATGCTGAATATTCCCTTTGAAGTCGCACTGACACGTATTGAGCAATTCCAACAGGATTTAAAAGATACACCGATGGATCTCGGCCACCCTGTTTATGTTACCGCCAGTTTCGGTGTTACTGATGAATTGGCCGATCAGCTGGATGAAATGCTTCAGGCAGCTGATCGACTGTTATATCAGGCAAAACAGCAAGGCAGAGATCGGATTTGCACAAACAATTAATGATCTTTGCAGACTACTTTGCCTTACCCTGATTAGCGACTGCATGTGCTTTGGCAGCTATCTCGTCAGGGTCACCGAGGTAGTAATGCTTCACGGGTTGCATATCGTCATCGAGTTCATAAACCAGTGGTACACCCGTTGGTATGTTCAGTTCAAGGATGTCTTTTTCACTGATCCCATCGAGATGTTTCACTAAGGCGCGCAGCGAATTGCCATGGGCCGCAACAATCACCCTTTCACCCGATGCGACTCTGGGTTTTATGACCTCATTCCAATACGGTATGACGCGATCAATGGTAATCGCTAAGCTTTCGGTGACAGGTAGTTGCGCTTTGTTCAGTTTGGCATAGCGCGGGTCATGACCCGGAAAGCGTTCATCATCTTCGGTTAATGCCGGAGGTGTAATAGCATAACCCCGACGCCATAACAGCACTTGTTCATCACCATATTTCTGCGCCGTTTCTGCTTTGTTCAAGCCTTGCAGCGCACCGTAGTGACGTTCATTTAATCGCCAGTCTTTTTCAACGGGGATCCACTGCAGATCCATCTCTTCCTGAATATACCATAGTGTTGAAATGGCACGTTTCAGTACGGATGTATAAGCAAAATCAAAGGTATAACCTTCTTTCAGCAGTAATTTTCCTGCCTGATGTGCCTCTTCTATCCCTTTTGGTGACAGCTCGACATCGGTCCAGCCGGTGAAACGATTTTCCTGATTCCAAATACTTTCACCATGCCGGATTAACACTAATTTTTTGGTTGTCATGTTGATTGCCTCTCTTTGCATATCTCTAATGATAATTATTATCAATAAAGTCGATAGTAAGCAATTTTATTTAACCTATTGGTGTATCTGATGACGCCTATTGATAACGCTCTTGCCTTAGATAACAAGAGAGTTTCATTTTGCTCTGTTCGAAGAACAGTTTTAAGATAGATAGCGAACAATTGAACATAACATTTGTGATGATGAATATTATGTGTTTGGCTTCCATACCGCTATGCTCTCTCCCTTTTTACTGGCTGGGCGGTAAAAAACCAGAATATTCCCTGCGATAACCAAACCCAACCCGAATAAACCAGACAGTGACCAGTGATAACCTTCAAACCAAACCGATAAGTTTAAGGCCACGATCGGGAATAACACTGTGCTATAGGCTGCGCGTTCTGGGCCGATACGCCCGACCAGCAATAGATAGGCAGTAAAACCAATCACAGAACCGAAGAAAGCCAGATAAACCAAGGCGCCCCAATAACGCGGGCTGGGGTCAATTTGCCAGCTCAAACCGGAAAACAGGCTACCCACCAGCAAAACAGTGGCACCGCATAACATGGCCCAGCCATTGGTCTGCACTGGTGTAGCGCCTAAGGTCTGTAAACGCGCGGAAATAAGATTGCCGGATGAAAAAAATAGTGTGCCCAATAACGCCAAACCCAGGCCTTTTAGCACATTGAGAGAAGCTGAATGTGCGGATATTTCCGGCCAGAACAGAAACAATAAGCCCACCAACCCTAACCCACCACCTTGCCAAACTTTCGGCAGGATCTGTTTGTGAAAGATAAACCTAGCACTCAGTGCATTCCAAAGCGTTGAAGTGGAAAAGATTACTGCGATCAATCCGCTGGGTATCCAGGCACTGGCGGTATAAAAACAGAGAAAGTTACAACAGAACAAAAACACACCTTGCAGCAAAATCAGATACAGCACTTCCCCTTTGGGAATAGTTAATTTCTTTCGCAATAAAAGGTATGCCAGCATGATAAATGCGGCCAGCAGGAAACGTCCGGCAATCGAAAATGGGATCGCGGTAACGCCTAACTGCCATTTCAGTGCCAGCCACGTGGTTCCCCAAATCAGTACGGTCGTGATATACAGCAAAATATTCATAAAACCTCCGTTTCTATTCTGCTTACTATCATGATGGTTGTCGGGAAAAACCAATTGTCTGTTCTTGCGGTTATTTACGCAGATGACTTTTGTTTAACGCGATAATCGATACACTCAAAGGTGAACGAGTAGTAAGGATGGTTATGCCAAACGCACAAATGCATGTTGTCGATGTGCTGACTGAAGCACACGCTACGTTGAAGCGCCACTCCCCGCTGGGTGATGGTTTCAGTGCGGCTACCTGGCATCGGCAATTGCTGAATGACACGGCTTATTCTCGCCCCGGTCACCATACCCTTTCCCTTTATCTTTCCGGCGGCGAAAAAGTGCGGCGACGCGACCAACCCGACAAATGGGGTGCCCCCGGCAAATTGTGTTTATTACCAGCGGAGCATGAATCGTATTGGGAAATTGGCGGTGAAATTCGCTTCTTACATCTGTATATGCCGCCAGAGTTATTTGCCCGTCAAGTCGTGCAGATCTTAGATGCCGAACCGCGCTTGTTTTCTCTGGCCGATCGGACATATATGGATGATGCTTGGTTAACCGCATCATGTTTGCGTCTGGTGAAATATGACTGGAGTGACCCAATAGCCTGCTTGTCTGCTAACGCCTTAAGCCATGATATTTTGCTGCATCTTTTGCAGACACAAACTCAGCGCCTGCAGTTGCCCGCAATCAAAGGTGGGTTATCGCCAGTGCAGCGAACGACTATTCGTGATTGGATAGAGACTTATCTGGCGGAAAACATGACGTTATCAGCTATGGCCGAGCAACTTCATCTTTCCGAATATCATTTTGCGCATATGTTTAAGATAAGTTTCGGTATGCCCCCGCACAATTGGGTATTACGTCGACGCATAGAACGCGCACGTGAACAGTTACAACATACCAATGACGATTTACTCACCATAGCCCTGCAAAACGGCTTCGCCAATGTGAGTCATCTCAGTAAACATATGAAACAATTGATCGGTGTTCCGCCCGGAAAATACCGTCATTGGAGTCAAACTCATGCCCTCCTGCCATCAAGAGCTGAGTAGTTTTTAAACTGATATAAATTATTCCACTTTAGGGCTTGTCGGATTTTAAACACGCGCGCATAATTAATTGCATAGTCAATTAATGACAAGGCAATATATGTCTATGCAAAGTAAATCCCCGTGTGAAATTCTGAATCTGGCTGAAAATGTGAGTTTTCTGCTTGGTACTACCAATCTACTCAAAGATCGTTTGTTAGATCAGCATCTTGCGGAAGAAGACATCACCGCAGCGCAAATCAAAGCCCTGTTCAAAATGCATTTTTTTAATATCAACCGCCCTTCTGACATTTGTAAATCATTGGGTGTTGATGGCGGTGCCGTCACCCGAATGCTCGATCGTCTGGAAAAGAAAGAACTGATCACACGCTCACCTGACCCGAGTGATCGTCGCTCTCTATTGATTGCCGTTACCGATAAAGGTCGTGAGGTTATTGATCGGGCGATGCCGCTTGCCGTGAATGCACAGAAGGAGCTAGTTAGCGCGTTGACTGACGATGAAATTCAGCAACTGAAAGTGACACTGAGAAAAATCTTAGTCGCTGCAGGCTCAACTTGTGGTCTTCCTAAAGCGTCATTTCCCGCTACCGAACTAAAAGAAGATTAATGATGAAAGCAACAACGTTTGTAATTTCAGGCATTGCACTTTGTGTGCTGTTATCGGGTTGCGCTTCACCCGATGACGTTCAAGCTAATGGTGTTTTATTAAAAACCGGTGCTTTGGCCAGTCAACACTCGCTGGCAACTGACCACTTATCCGCTGCTGATTGGCCGAAACAAGATTGGTGGAATAAGTTAGGCGACCCGGCGCTGGCACAATTAATTAATGAAGCCTTAGCGCATAACCCGACCATGCAAGTAGCTAACGCCCGTTTGGAGGCTGCTGATGCGCAGGTGTCTGCTGCCGATGCCGGTTTTTCACCAACACTGGATGCCAATGCCAGCTTGAAACGCTCGCGTCTTTCTCGCTTGGAAGATCCGTCCGGACAGGGTAACCGTTTTTCTACCGTTCGTTCCGCCGGCTTAACGTTTACCTATGACTTTGACCTCTGGGGGGGAAAACGTGCCGCATGGGAAGCCACTGTTAACCAGCAAAAAGCATCGGAAGTGGATTATCAAGCAGCCCGTATTGCTTTATCCACCAGCATTACCCGTACCTACATTCAGCTGGCGAATGCTTATGAATCGGCCGATTTAGCCAAACGTGAACTGGACCGCGCACAACAAATTACACAGATCACACAACAATTGCTGAAGTCTGGCTTGGTCGCAGAAGATCGTTTGTTGGCCGCGAATACCGCCGTGTCAGCCGCGAAACAACAAGTTGAACAACGCAGTTTGGTGATCGGTCAGCTTAAAAATAGTTTGAGTACATTGTTAGGCCAAGGGCCTGATCGTGCAGCTTCATTACCACGCCCACATTTGTTGAGCGCTCAGGCAACCGGCCTGCCGGAAAATATTCCAGCATCGTTGATTAGTCACCGTGCTGACATCACCGCTGCACGGTGGCGGGTTGAAGCAGCAAGTAAAAATATCGCGGTCGCCAAAGCGCGTTATTACCCTGATTTTAATCTGACCGCGATGGCCGGTTTCAAATCAATTTTGGGCGATGCCATTTTGGGTGATGTCAGTCAATCATGGAGTGTTGCGCCTGCGGTTTCCATCCCCTTGTTTGAAACTGGGTTGAAAGCCAATCTGCAAGCCAAAACTGCCGCTTATGACTTAGCGGTCGCGCAATATAACCAGACCCTTACCAATGCGTTAGGTGAAATCGCTGACAATGTGTTGGTGATGCAGTCATTAAAACAACAGCTTATTGATGCGGAAGAAACAGCCATGCTGGCAGACAAAACCTATCAGGTTAGTACTGCCCGCTTCCGCTCTGGTTTAGGCAGCCAGCTGGCCGTATTAATGGCAGAACAGCAGCTGATCCAGGCTGAAACCCAATTATCGACGCTGAAAACACATCAACAAGATTCGCTGGCATTACTGATCCAATCGCTGGGCGGTGGATTTAGTAACGATGAACATGCCACAGCCTCTCATTTGCAAAATAAAAATAGCTAATGCGCATTAAGGATTAATTATGAGCCATACCGTTTCTGAAAAATCAGCATCACCTCGTTCTGGACAGCGCAAAAATAGCCTGCTGGTTTTATTAGTTTTATTAATTATTGCCGCTGCCGGTTCTTACTATTGGTATTTCCATCATGCGATTTGGTCTGAATCGACTGACGACGCTTATATCAGTGGTAACTTAGTGCAGATCACGCCTGAAACAGCCGGTACCGTAACAAGTATCGCCGCTGATGATGGCGACTTTGTGCAAAAAGGTCAGCCAATGATCAGTTTTGATCAAAGCGATGCGCTATTAGCACAAGAAAATGCGGAAGCCGCTTTAGCGCAGACCGTTCGTCAGGTACGCACGCTGTTTAACAACGTCGATCAGGCACAGGCTGTCACCGCAGAACGCAAAATTGCCTTACAAAAAGCACAAGCTGATGTGGCACGCCGTAAAAACATGGTGAAAGCTGGTGGTTTGTCGGAAGAAGAGCTGATCCATGCTCAGGATGTCGTCAGTTCAGCAGAAAAAGCGTTAGCAGCGGCGCAACAGCAACTGAAGTCTCAACAAGCGCTGGTTAACAACACTACCGTAACGACACATCCGTTGGTTAAAAGTGCTATTAGCAAGCTGCGTCAGGCTTATCTGGAAAAACAACGCACCGTGATGGTTGCACCGGTTTCCGGTTATGTGGCGCGTCGAAATGTACAGGTTGGTCAACGGGTGACTCCGGGCGCCACCATGATGGCAGTTGTGCCTCTTGAGCAAGTTTGGGTTGATGCCAACTTCAAAGAAACCCAGCTGACCAAGATGCGTATCGGCCAACCAGCAACAGTCACTGCCGATCTGTATGGCAGCAAAGTGGAATATCACGGCAAAGTGGAAAGTCTGGGTATCGGTACCGGTAGCGCCTTCTCTCTGCTGCCAGCCCAGAATGCCACAGGTAATTGGATCAAGGTCGTTCAACGCTTACCGGTACGTATTCAGCTGGATGATGAAGAATTGAAAAAGCACCCGCTGCGTATTGGTTTGTCGATGGTAGTTGATGTCGATTTACATAACACTGACGGAGCACTGTTAGCTGAAACCGCACCACATCAGGCTCGTTATCAAACTGACGTGTATGGGCAACAACTGGCCGGTGTTGATGCCATCATCAAGAAAATCATTGCCGATAACGATACACAATCTTCATCCAGTCATATGAAAGGTTGATACCATGGCACACAGTTTGGGCTTTCAGCCGAAGAATCTGGGGCTGTGTACCTTTGCGATTGCACTCGGGGTCTTTATGCAAGTCCTCGATAGCACTATCGCCAACGTGTCACTGCCCACGATGGCTGGCAATATGGGTGTCAGTTTAAATCAGGGCACCTGGGTTATTACTTCTTTCACGGTCTGTAATGCCATTGGTTTGCCAATGACTGCCTGGCTGAGTCGTCGGGTGGGTGAAGTGCACTTATATCTGGGTGCGCTGATCCTGTTTATTGTCACCTCATTCTTGTGCGGCATATCGCAATCCATGGGTATGCTGGTGGTGTTCCGCGCCTTACAAGGCTTGGCTGCAGCACCATTATTTCCGATGAGCCAAACATTACTGCTGTCTATCTTCCCCGCAGCGAAGCGCAGTATGGCGCTTGCTTTATTGGGAATGGTGGCGGTAGTCGGGCCGATTGTTGGCCCTATTCTGGGTGGTTGGCTGACCTATGACTACAGCTGGCCGTGGATCTTCTTTATCAATATCCCGATTGGTATCTTTGCGGTCATGGTGGTCGCAAAACAACTAAAAGATCGCCCGCATGCGCCTTCCAAAGCACCGCTGGATTATGTTGGTTTTGCCGCATTAGTCTTGGGTGTCGGCGCACTGCAAATTGTGTTGGATAAAGGTAACGATCTGGATTGGTTCAATGATCCGTGGATCATCGGCGGCACTGCCTTTGCTGCGATCATGCTGACCTTCCTAGTGATCTGGGAACTAACCGATGAACATCCGATTATCAATTTGCGTCTGTTTACTAACCGCAATTTCTGTATCGGCACGATATTGCTGACTTTGGGTTTCTCCGGTTTTTTCAGCATCAACCTGATCTTACCGCAATGGCTACAAAGCCAGATGGGATACACCTCGGTCTGGGCAGGTTTGGCGGCAGCTCCGATGGGATTATTGCCATTATTCATAACCCCCGTACTTGGTCGGATGGGTACCAAAATCGATATGCGGAAACTAACGGCGCTTTCATTTATCGTCATTAGTCTTAGCTGTTATCTGCGCACCCATTTCAATAATGACGTTGATTTCGTCACCATCGCCTCAATACAGCTGTTTATGGGGATCGGTATTTCACTGTTCTTTATGCCGATGACATCAATTCTGTTATCTGATTTGTCTGGCCCTCAGGTGGCAGATGCAGCATCGTTATCAACGTTTGCCAGAACACTAGGCGCCAGTTTTGCCTCATCGTTGACCGCTTGGTTTTGGACTCACGATGCCAGCTTGCACCATGTATTCCTGAGTGAACACATAAACCCGTATAACCCGTTGGCCAGTGCATTCATGAACGGTAATGCCACCAGCTCATTACTCAAAGTGAACAACATCATTACCGGTCAGTCATACATGTTATCGACGATTGACCTGTTCGAAATATTAATGTGGATGTTTATCGTATTGATCCCATTTGTATTTTTCACGCGTCGACCTCGAGCCGCGAGCGGTGCCGGTGGTGCAGCGCATTAAACGCTATTTCCGCGGGTGGTTTTATAATCCACCCGCTTTTTTATTTCCCTGCTAAACCAGCCCTGCTTCCATAGTTTTTACCTATCACATCATTCGATATCATTAATGATATTTATTCTCATTTGTGTTTTATAATATGAATATGCCTTCTTCGTGTCTCAAGGTGTCTATTATGATTCATGCTATCTCAGACAAACATGTCCGGTTACAAGCAGCACAAACGTTGACGGGTCATAGCAAAAGCAGTTTCCGCCGTGCTCTGCCCTTTCTTGGCCCAGCGATGATCGCGGCTGTGGCTTATATCGATCCAGGCAATTTTGCCACCAATATTGAAGCAGGCTCCCACTATGGTTATGGCCTGTTATGGGTGGTTTTGTGGGCCAATCTGATGGCTATGTTGATCCAAACCTTGTCGGTTCGCTTAGGGTTTGCGACTGGTAAAAATTTGGCTGAGGTGATCAGAGAACATTTCCCTCGTCCCGTCGTGTGGCTTTATTGGGTTCAGGCTGAAATAGTTGCGATCTCTACTGATTTAGCGGAATTTCTTGGTGCTGCATTAGGCTTTCATCTGTTATTTGGCTTTTCAATGTTTACCGGTGCCATGCTGACGGGTGTCATTACGTATGTTGTTTTATACATGCAACGCTATGGTTTCCGTACTTTGGAGCTTATTATCGGCGCGATGATCCTTTCTGTTTCCGCCGGATTTTTGTTGGAAATCATCATGGGCAAACCAGATGTTGCCACCATCGCCAGCGGATTATTGATCCCGCAATTTCCTGACAATTATTCTATCTTTCTGGCCGCCGGGATTTTAGGTGCTACCGTGATGCCACACGTGATCTATCTACATTCTGCTTTGTCGCAAAGCCGGATCAAAGTGCTCAACAATGAAGAGCGTCATACGGTCATGAAATATTATCGGTTGGATGTCATCATCGGTATGGCACTGGCCGGACTCATCAACATGGCGATGCTGATTTTATCGGCCTCCGTATTTTTTAATAACGGGCACACCAGTGTTGCCTCGATTGCCGAAAGTTACAAACTGCTGGGCCCGTTAATGGGCCATAACGCGGGCAGTATTATCTTTGGCCTGACATTATTAGTGGCAGGTTTGTCATCATCGATTGTTGGCACCTTAGCGGGTCAGGTTGTCATGCAAGGGTTTGTGCATTTCACCATTCCGTTGTGGTTGCGCCGTCTGATCACTATGGCACCAGCCATTCTCGTGATCTTGATGGGGTTATCGGAACAAAAAGTACTGGTATACAGTCAGGTCGTGCTGAGTTTCGGGATCCCGTTTGCGTTACTGCCACTGTTATATTTCACGGCAAAACGCTCTCTTATGGGCAATTTGGTGAGTCGTAAATGGGTCACTGTCGCTGGCGCCATATCAGCCACCGTGATCATTATGCTTAATATTTTTGTTATCTATTATGAATTTAACCATTAACCTAAATGGGTGTGGCGTTCCGTGTGCTGCGTTAACTCCAGATTCGTTAAGCCCTGCACAATGCCGCACTCATCAATGCCTTGTTGCTGCTGACATTGCTGCCGTAGTGTCTGCAGCTGCTCTTTCAAACTCATCAATTCCTGAATGCGATGTTCAATATGCAAAATATGCTCATCGAGCAGGATGTTAACTGCCTGGCAATCGTCAGCATGCGAATCAACCTGCTGCAATAGTTGCCGGATCTCTTCATGCGACATGTCAAACGCCCGACAATTGCGAATAAAACGTAAGCGTTCTAAATGCGTGTGCTGATATTCCCGGTAATTGTTGTCGGAGCGCGCCGCTGGCGGTAACAGCCCTTCTTTCTCATAAAACCGGATCGTCTCAGCGGAACATTTCGCAATTTTAGCCAATTCACCAATTTTCATGATTCATCTCGCTGGAAAGCATTGACCCTGAAGTTACTTCAGGGTGTTTAATGATAAAAGATATCATTTTAATTGTACCCGGTGTTACACCCAAAGTAATTGGAGTTGCAGCAAGGCGACAACGTCAACGATGCTGCAATTTCAAGTACAAAGGGTATATCAAGAGGATCTTGTTATGGGACAAACCAGCATTAAGAAAATAACCAAGCTAACACCGGCGAATTCTGCACGGCTCGGTGCTCTCCGCCCTAACACCCCATCGCCCGAAACACCAAGAGATACACAGCCAGTTACGCCAAAAATCACGCCTAAAATTACGCTAAGCTGCTGTGATGCTTGTGATACCGAAGAAAAACCCGTGGTTCTAAAACCTGCAACACCTCAGCTCAGTTGTTGCGGCTCTTGCAGTGTAGATGCTTCTACTACGACAGAACAAAAGAGTAAATCTCGCTTTTCCTTCCACTTCATCAGCTCGAAACAACGCTTGGTCATCGCTGGTTTTCTGGCGGTCGCGGCTGAAACCTTGGATTGGCTTGAAACACCATCTCTCTTCCCTGCAATATTGGCCTTGCTGGCAGTAGTATTAAGTGGTGTAACCACCTACAAAAAAGGCTGGCAAGCCTTACGTCGATTTGACCCCAATATGCATGCACTGATGAGTATTGCTGTCACCGGAGCTTGCCTGATTGGACAATGGCCGGAAGCCGCGATGGTGATGGTGCTGTTCAATATTGCCGAGTTTCTGGAAGGAAAATCGCTGGAACGGGCGCGCAATGCTATTCAGGAACTGATGACGCTGACACCGGAACAAGCGTTAGTACAACAATCGGACGGAAATTGGAAAATACTGTACACAAACACAGTGAGCGTCAATCAGGTCATTCGCGTTAAACCGGGTGTACGAATTCCACTCGATGGCATCATCATTCGGGGTAATTCCAGCGTCGATCAGGCCCCGATCACTGGCGAAAGTCTACCCGTTGATAAAAACGAAGGCGATATCGTGTATGCCGGAACAATCAATCAACAAGGGTCATTCGATTATCGCGTCACTGCCACGACACAAAACACTCTGCTGGCGCGGATCATCCACTCGGTTGAACAAGCACAAAGTAAACGGGCACCGATACAGCGTCTGGTTGATCGTTTTGCCCGTGTTTATACCCCAATTATTCTGACCATTGCCGTGCTGGTGGCGCTGGTGCCGCCACTGTTCTTTGCCGCGTCATGGTATACATGGATTTATAAAGCACTGGTATTACTGGTAATTGGTTGCCCTTGCGCACTGGTGCTTTCCACTCCGGTCGCCATTGTCAGCGCCCTGTCAGTGGCCGCCAAACACGGTATTTTGATCAAAGGTGGCAGCTATCTGGAGTTAGGTCGTAAACTGCAAATTGTGGCATTGGATAAAACCGGCACACTGACCACTGGTGCACCACAACTCTGTGATCAGGTTACTTTGACGGAACGTTCCGCAGAAGAATGTCTGAAATTGGCAGCCACATTAGCATCACACTCTGATCATCCGGTATCACAAGCAATTGTCAGAGCACATCCTGCCAATACAAGCCGTTTTGTTTTCGAAGACTTTACTGCGCTAACCGGTGCCGGTGTGCAGGCAATGCTGGATGGCAAACAGATCGCACTGACTAATCAACAATATCTTTCAGCGCGTAATAACCTCACTTCAGATCTTGGTAAAACAATCACCCGACTGGAACAACAAGGCAAAACAGTCGTGACCTTAAGTGAAGCCGAACAACCGCTGGCATTGTTTGCTGTCGCGGATACGATCAAAACCAGTAGCCAGCAAGCTATTGCCGATCTACATCGTATGCATATCCACACCCTTATGTTAACCGGTGATAATGCTCATACGGCGGCACAAATTGCAGCACAAGCGGGCATCGATCAGGTTTACAGCAACCAACTCCCCGAAGATAAACTGAACCAGATCGAGGCACTGAGCAAACAGAAAGTAGTCGGCATGGTGGGCGATGGTATCAATGATGCGCCTGCGCTGGCACGTGCCAGTCTCGGTTTTGCGATGGGCGGTATGGGCAGCGACACCGCAATTGAAACAGCTGATATCGCGCTGATGGACGATGATCTACGCAAAATTCCGCTATTTGTTCGCTTATCACAAGCAACCTGGAACAAGATGCTACAAAACATTACTGCCGCATTAGGTATCAAACTACTGTTTTTAGTAGCGACTCTGTTGGGTTTTGGCACCTTGTGGATGGCGGTTTTTGCCGACGTTGGCACCAGCTTGCTGGTGGTCGCCAATGCCATGCGATTGCTGAAATTCAAGTAGTGCTAGATTAACGTTCATTTTGACCAGAGCTTATCGTTCAGGCTTATTATTTCGTTTATCCTGAACGAAAAGCATCCGGTCTCGCCAAATATTCATGAGTCGGATCAATTTCTTATGTTTAGTTAAGGGAGAAAGATGACTCACCCTAAAATTGCAGTGATCGGCTGTGGCGCCATAGGCACTACCCTCGCCTACACTTTGTTGCTGGAGCATCCACACCTTGATATTTCGCTGGTAAACCGCAACCCGCAGAAAGCATGGGCGAAAGCTTTCGATATGTCGCACTGCTCCCCCGAGTTGCCAAACCGTGTTATTCGCGCTGAAACGCCAGAGGAATGCGCCGGTTCCGATATCATCATCATGACAGCTGGTGCATTACCGCGTGAGAACGGCACCCGCGCGGATGTATTGAAAGACAACGTTGCCATCTTCCAAACGCTATTACCCACACTAGCCCGTAATAATCCGAATGCAGTGTTAATCAACATCACCAACCCGGTTGATGCCATGGCTTATGCAGCCGGAAAAATTACCGGTTATCCGCCGGAACGGGTGATAGGCAGCGGCACGGAGTTGGACAGCATGCGGTTACGCCATTTCACCGCACAGGCATTAGATCTCAACGCGGCAGAACTGGATATTCAGGTGATCGGAGAACATGGCGACTCGATGGTGCCATTGTGGAGTCTGGCAACTTATCAGGGTAAATCGCTGACTGAAGCCCATCCATTACTGAATGAAGATCTAAAAGCAACCTTACTGCATCAAACCAAACGGGCGGGATGGGACATTCGTCTGGCGGGAGAACACAGTTGTTATGGCATTGCCTTTAGTGCAGCAAGAATTGTGGAAGCGATACTCGGCGAGTCAAATCACTCAGTTAGAGTTTCCGCAGAGTTACAGTGCGAATTCGGGCTACCGCACAGCTTCATCAGTTTACCCGCGACATTAAACCGCACAGGTATTATTCAACGACATTTACCCGATATTTCCGATGCCGAATATCAGTTAGTGATGCATTCAGCTAATTTAGTGCAACAACAACTCGATATGGTCAGGCAATTACTTTAGCTCAGGGAGGGCCTTTTCATGACTGTCCGTTATGCTGTTAATCAGCACATCACCGCCGAACAATTTATTGGGTTATTGAAAGAGACCACGTTGGGTGGTCGTCGTCCTGTTGATGATTTAGATCGCATTCAAGGCATGTTGGATCATGCCAATCTAACCGTTACCGCTTGGTTGGAAGATAAGTTGGTCGGTATCGCCCGCTCGGTTACCGATTTTAATTTTTGCTGTTATCTCTCTGATTTAGCGGTTTCTGAGAGCATTCAGGCTAGCGGCATAGGGAAGGAACTGATCCGCCGTACGTTTCTGGAATTAAAACCAGGTTGCACACTTAACCTGTTGGCTGCACCACAGGCGGTGAATTACTACCCTAAAATTGGTTTAACCCAGCACAACAGTGCATGGACATTGTCTGATATCGCTGCACTCAAATAAGAAAAAAGCCAGCGATCTAAGATCACTGGCTTTTCTTTGGCAAAGCTTAACGCTTATTTTTTAGGACAACTACCACACTGTTGACTGTGGATCTGCTGGAAGAAATCATTGCCCTTATCATCCACCAGAATGAATGCCGGGAAGTTTTCTACTTCGATTTTGTAGATCGCTTCCATACCCAATTCTGGGTATTCCACGCATTCCAGACTCTTGATGCTCTGTTGTGCCAACACCGCCGCCGGGCCGCCGATACTACCCAGATAGAAACCGCCGTGTTTATGGCAAGCATCTGTCACTTGCTGACTGCGGTTGCCTTTCGCCAACATGATCATACTACCGCCGTTCGATTGCAGCAGATCAACATAAGAGTCCATCCGACCCGCCGTGGTTGGGCCTAAAGAACCTGATGCATAACCTTCTGGCGTTTTAGCCGGACCAGCGTAATAAATTGGATGATCTTTGACGTATTGCGGCAGACCTTCACCTTTGTCCAGACGTTCTTTCAACTTCGCGTGCGCAATATCGCGCGCCACAATGATGGTGCCCGACAGCGACAAACGAGTTGAAACTGGGTATTGCGAGAGCTGAGACAGGATCTCTTTCATCGGACGATTCAGATCGATCTGGACAGCCTCACCTTCGCCCTGCTGACGCAGTTCTTCCGGAATGTACTGACCTGGGTTGGTTTCCAGTTTCTCGATCCAGATACCATCGCGGTTAATTTTTGCTTTGATGTTACGATCAGCTGAGCAGGAAACACCCATCGCCACTGGGCAAGATGCACCGTGGCGCGGCAGACGGATCACGCGGATGTCATGCGCGAAATATTTGCCGCCAAACTGCGCACCTAAGCCCAGATTCTGAGCTTCTTTCAGCAGCTCTTGTTCCAGCTGCACATCACGGAACGCCTGACCGTGTTCGTTACCTTCAGTTGGCAGACCATCATAATAACGGGCCGAAGCCAGTTTGACGGTTTTCAGTGCGTTGTCTGCTGAAGTGCCACCGATCACAAATGCGATGTGATATGGCGGGCACGCGGCGGTACCCAATGTGCGCATTTTATCCACCAGAAAGTTTTTCAGTTTTTCTGGTGTCAACAACGCTTTGGTTTCCTGATACAGATAGGTTTTGTTGGCTGAACCACCACCTTTGGCAATACACAGGAATTTGTACTCATCGCCATCTACGCTATACAGATCGATTTGTGCTGGCAGGTTGGTGCCGGTGTTAATTTCTTCATACATATCCAGCGCAACGGTCTGCGAATAGCGCAGATTTTGTTCGGTATAGGTATTGTAAACTCCACGGGTCAGAGCGGCTTCATCGCCACCACCAGTCCAGACACGTTGGCCTTTCTTACCCATAATGATGGCGGTGCCGGTGTCCTGACAGGTTGGCAGTACGCCTTTCGCCGCGATCTCTGAATTACGCAGGAATTGCAGGGCCACGTATTTGTCGTTTTCACTGGCTTCTGGGTCCGCCAGAATCGAAGCGACTTGCTGCTTGTGGGAAGTGCGCAGCAAAAATGAAGCGTCGTAGAATGCTTGTTGCGCCAGTAACGTCAGACCTTCCGGTGCAACTTTCAGGATCTCCTGACCTTCAAACTCACTGACTGAAACATGATCTTTCGTCAGCAGATAATATTCTGTTTCGTCTTTCGCAAGTGGAAACGGGTTCTGGTAGTAAAATGGCTTTTTCGACATTGCTCTACTCTCTCATCTTGAAATTTTTATGCTCATCATTTTTATGACCACCGCAGCAGGAGGCTTTATCCTGCTGACAGTGCTCAAATGCAGCAACAGCCGCCTCGTAAGGCGACTGTTTATTTATCAGAACATCATTGCCATCCATGGATAGCCAATGAACAACAGGGCCGCAAGAAAGATCGCTCCGAAGATAGTACCTAGGCGCCAGTAATCTTTTGTCGGCAAGTAACCACTACCATAATAGATTGGGCTTGGGCCGGTGCCGTATGGCGTAATAATGCCCATCACACCCAGAGAAGTCACCATCAGCATACAGAACACTTGCATATTCATGCCAGGAATGGTCGATGCAATGGTCAGCGCAGCAGGCAACAACGCAGTCGTATGTGCAGTGGCACTGGCAAACAGGTAGTGCAGCAGATAAAACGCGACCACAATCAGAATGGTTGCTGCTGTTGGTGAAACGCCATTCATCAACATACCACCTTCTTTACCTAACCATGCGATGAAGCCCGTGGTTGATAAACCATTCGCTAATGCCACCAGAGTCGCAAACCAGAAGAATGTGTTCCAGGCTGGTTTGTTACTGGTAATGTCGTTCCACTCCAGCACACCAGTCCACAGCATCAGACCGATGATCAGCAGTGCCGCCAGCGCAGGTTCAATAACCGCTGCCGCAAAAATCCACATTGCCAGCGCACAACATACAAAGACTAGCAACAGAATTTCGTTACGAGTCAGACGGCCCAGTTTTACTAGCTCCGCACTCGCCCAACGAGGCACTTCATCGTTGAATTTCACTTCCGGCGGATAGAAGATGTAAGCCAGCAGCGGCATGGTCAGAATCAGTAAAATACCGACTGGCAGGAAGCCGACGAACCAGTTGCCCCAGGAAATATTGATACCGACGGTGCTTTTAACCAACGCCAATGCTAGCAGGTTAGGTGCTAATGCCGACAGGAACATAGAGCTGGTGATACAGGCCGCAGTGATCGCCACCCACATCAGATATGAACCAATTTTACGCGCACTTGGATCATTTGGTTTAGAACCATACAACAGCGGCAAGTTGGCAATGATGGGGAAAATAGTACCACCACTGCGTGCGGTATTGGATGGTGTAAAAGGTGCCAACAGCAAGTCTGCAAAGGTGATAGCGTAACCCAAAGTTAAACTACGACGCCCCAGATGTTTCACCAAAATAAGCGCCAGACGACGGCCAAACTGGGTTTTGTCATAACCTGCGGCAAACATAAATGCACCGAAGATCAGCCAGACAGTAGAGTTACCAAAGCCACTCACCGCCCATTTGAATGATTCCGCTGCCAGTTTAAATTTAGGTGCCGCCATGTCTGCCGGGCTAAACAACACCCATTGACTGGTTAGTGCAATGGCCACAACACCCGTAAGACCAATCACAGCACCTGGCATCGGTTCTAAAATCAGACCAACAATAACCCCCACAAAAATAGCAAAGTAATACCATGCATAAGGTTGTAACCCTTCCGGAACAGGCACAAGCAATAACAGCAATGTCACCACAAATGGTGCCAGCATAAAAAAGAGGCGGTTTTTCTTACCACCAGATGCTTTATCAACCAATGAAGCATCAATTGGAGCGGTCATTTCTTTCATAGTGTTTATCTACAGTAGTTAAGAAACTTGTTGTTTTAATACATGTCGATGTCTTCATATCCGGGAATTCCGGAATCGCCAATTCACTCCGATTCCGGAAGGAATACAACTGGCAAGCTATGACATGCTCAATTATTTAGGTATAACTTGAGTACTTAGTTTTTCCTGATTACCATCGAACCTCAGC
>JAYSBB010000012.1:0-37112 GCA_041915645.1 Tolumonas sp. | reverse complement strand
CGGTCAGTTGCTGATAGTTCATGGTAATTCTGCTTATTTCTTTGGCGAGAAGAGCATACCACCTTCAGCAGCTGGCTTCCCCTCTACGCCAATCCATGACTGTCGCACTTATTATCTGAATTCGGGATAACCAGTGATATTGTTAGTCGCAGAGCTTTATTCAAGTCCATGAATTCTGTCTAATGTTAGCTTATATCGGGACAGACTTCACAGATGGAACTGATCTTGAAGTAATTTTTGCGTGAACGAGCTCCGAAGATAAAAACCTCGCGGTCGCGTTTGGATTAATGTGCCATTGCGACCAATTGCCGGGGTAAGTGATTTGCCATTCGCAGCCTTAGGGCGCAATTGTAAAACTTGGCCATGCCGAGCACTGATCGATTCTACGCCGCCTAATGCGATCAATTCCATGATCTCCTCCCAATCTTGCTGGAGCAATTGTTCTTCATGTACCGAAGGATGCCAAAGCCATGGGTTACCAATCATGCGAGAACCGAGAGTCTGTTGACGATCGCCAACAACAGGCACCCACAAGACGGTAGATAACTTATGATGTACGTTCGATGTAGCCCAGGTGATGTGTTGCTGATGTAGAAGTGGGGCGGTACAAACAAAAGTACTTTCTAGGGGCGTACCATTATGAGTTAGTGGTAATGTTTTGAGTTCAACCCCTAACTCAGGGAAATCTTGTTGCGGCTTACTGCCAGCTGATGCACCGAGCGCCAGCTCCAGCAATTGACCGATCCAGCCTTTTTCCCTGCGCAGCGATGACGGTATTGCGACGCTTAGTTTTTCTGCCAGTTCCGCCAAAGTTGTTCCTGCCAACTGCTCTGCAGCATGCACCAGTTCATCAATAGTTTGATACATAATTTTATCTAATGAACACGACGATAATATAGATCATACCATGTTGTGTATTTCTACTGATGCAGGAATAGATATCGGATCTAACGTTCTATTCGAAGATTGTAGGTAACAGCATTCGCTATAGCTCTCACTCTGGGAATGTCTGTTTGCTGATCTGAAGCTAATATGAAAGAATCGGGTAAGTTCAAGTTGTTACATGCAGGTGATTGCGTGATTGATGGCGATGGTTTCCGCCCGAATGTAGGAATTGTGATCTGCAATCGCAATGGACAAGTGTTATGGGCTCGTCGCTATGGACAACATTCCTGGCAGTTTCCTCAAGGTGGTGTGGATGATGGGGAAACTCCGGAGCAGGCAATGTTTCGCGAGTTGTACGAGGAAATAGGGCTGAAGCAGGATGATGTCACTATCCTGGCTACCAGTCGTAATTGGCTGAAATATCGGCTGCCAAAGCGTTTGATTCGTTGGGAAAGCAAGCCGGTCTGCATCGGACAAAAACAGAAATGGTTTTTATTGCGTTTAGATGCCTCTAAAGAGGCAAGTATTCAATTTGGTTGTCATGGTCAGCCGGAATTTGATGATTGGCGCTGGGTGAGTTATTGGTATCCTGTCAGACAGGTCGTATCATTCAAGCGTGAAGTTTATCGTCGGGTAATGAAAGAGTTTGCCACCATTGCGATGCCTTATACGGCGCCTGTAGCTAAAAAAGATCCGAAAAGAAAAGCGTATCGGTAGTTATCGCTAGGTAATACAAGGAGAAATATTGTGCTGACAACATTGCGGCAAATTGTGGAAAGTGTAACGGCGGCACCATCGTTATCGGAAGCGATGCGTACACTGGTACAGCAAACCCGTGCTGCTATGCATGTTGATTGTTGCTCGGTCTATATTTCTGAAACCCAGCGCCAACGTTACCGCTTGGTTGCTACCGATGGTCTTTCCCTGGATGCAGTTGGAAAAGCCGTGTTGCCATTTAACGAAGGACTGGTTGGCTTAGTCGGTCGTCGTGAAGAGTTAATTAATCTGGCGGATGCACCTGCTCACCCGAGCTTTAAATACTTACCAGAAGTTGGCGAAGACGAATTCAAAACGTTTCTGGGCGTGCCCATTATGCATCAGCGTAATGTGCTGGGTGTGTTAGTGGTACAACAGGCGTTGTCGCGCCAATTTACCGAACTGGATGAATCTTTTCTGGTAACTTTAGCGGCTCAGTTAGCAGTGCGGATTGCACATGCTGAATTAAAAGGGCTGATCAGTTCTTCTTCCGGCAATCATCGTGCTGTTCATGGCATTGGTGTTTCTTCCGGCATGGCGATTGCGAAGGCTTGGGTATGGCAGCCGAAAATGGCGTTGTCTCAGGTTAATCTGAAACATAGCGATGAACCCGAACTGCAGGTGGAACTGCTGAATCAGGCTGTGTTGCAGGTGCAGATGGATTTGGATGCCCTGGCCATGCGTTTTCAGGATGCAGTGCAGGTTGATTCCCAGTCTATTTTTGATATTTATCAGCACATTCTGGCAGATCCTAATTTCATTTTTCAGATCGAACAGGAAATCACGGAGAATCAGTGGAATGCGACCTCCGCCGTGCGCCAAGTCAGTGAGCGGTTGATCGAACAATTTTCCGCTATGAGCGACCCGTACTTACGTGAACGGGCGCTCGATATTCGCGATGTTGCTCAGCGGCTATTGAGTAGTTTGGCTCACAGCCATATGGAGCAGTTCGATTTTCAAGAGCCGGTTATTCTGCTGGCTGAGGAAGTCACCGCGACATTACTGGCAGAGATCCCGAAAGATCGTTTGGCGGGTGTCGTTTCCATGCGTGGTGCCGTCAATTCTCATGCTGCAATTTTAGCTCGTACCATGAGTGTGCCCGCCGTAATGGGGTTGGAGTTGCCACTGCAAGAGTTAGATGGGCAGGAGTTGATTATCGATGGCGCCAACGGTGATGTCATTATTCAACCAAGTGGCGCTGTTCTGGCGGAATATGAACAGCTGATCCTGCAAGCGAAAGCGTTTGATGACTTAGTCGCGAAAGAAGCATTATTACCCTCAGAAACGCAAGATGGTTGTCCGGTTTCGGTATTGCTGAATGCCGGTTTAAGTCTGGATGTTGATAGCTGTTTGATGGATTGTTCCGATGGGGTTGGGTTATACCGGACGGAAATTCCATTTATGCTGCATGACAGCTTTCCGTCGGAGCAAGAACAGGCGACACGCTATCGAGCCATTCTGGAACAGTACAACGGTCGCCAAGTCTGTATGCGTACATTGGATATCGGTGGCGATAAACCACTGCCATATTTCCCAATCAGTGAAGAAAATCCGTTTCTGGGCTGGCGTGGTATTCGTATTACCCTCGATCACCCTGAGTTATTTCTGGCGCAATTGAAGGCGATGTTACGTGCCAGCGAACACAATGATAATTTGGCGATCATGTTGCCAATGATCTCGAGTGTCAGCGAAGTGCAAGCTGCACGGCGTTTGCTTGATCAAGCTTGGCTGGAAGTTTCGGATGAACTCCGAGCTCGCGGTAGTGCGATCCGTTACCCAAGCTTAGGGGCCATGATTGAAGTCCCTGCCGCTATTTATTTGTTGCCTGATTTGGCGCCATACGTCGATTTCTGGTCGGTTGGTACCAATGATCTGACACAATACTTACTGGCGGTGGATCGGAATAATGCACGGGTGGCCGATATGTATGATGGCTTACATCCAGCCGTGTTACGGGCATTACAACAGATCATTCAGGTCGCTAACCAGCAAGCCAAGCCGGTGTCGGTCTGTGGTGAATTAGCCGGTGATTCCATCGGTGTGCTGATCTTGCTGGCGATGGGTTATCGTCGTTTCAGTATGAATTTGAATAACATCGCTAAGGTGAAATATTTACTGCGCCGAGTCAGAACTGACGCTTTGGCACCGTTATTAGAGCAGGCCATTCAACTAAGTGATTCTGCGCAGATCAGAAAGATATTTACCAACTATCTGGAGTCGTTAGGTTTACAGAACTTTATTAGTAAAAAAGCGTAATTGAACTAACGATTACCCAGTCAAAAAAGGAAGGCAACCAATGTGTGCCTCCCTTTTTTATTGGACACTAGACTGAAAATGGATATTTGATCGCGTCGTGGTGTTGATAGCCAATCACATTAAAATCATCCAACGTTACCCATGTTTCCAAATCTTTTAAGCTCTTAATATCTGGATTAATTTCAAGTTTAGGTGATGGGTAGGGTTCTCTTTTCAATTGCACATCGCGCATCAATTCCACCTGATCTTCATAGATATGGGCGTTGATGATCTTATGATAAGCCTGTCCAGGTTTCTTGCCAGTGATCTGCGCCATCAGAGCTAACAATGTAAATACCTGAATTTGATTGAAGTTCAAACCCAGCGGCACATCACAAGAGCGTTGATAACTCGTCAAATATAAGGTGTCACCTAACAGGGAAAAGGTGTGCGTGTGCATGCAGGGACGCAAACAACCCAGCTCAAATTCCCCCGGATTATGGAAAGTCAGGATCTCGCCGCGGTCGTCAATGCCGTTAGATAAGTTATGAACAATCTTCGCCAATTGATCCAATTCAGTGCCATCATGTTTTTTCCAGTGGCGCCCCTGAACGCCGTAAACCCGCCCCATGTCATCATGACCTTTACGTGCTGGGTTGTTCAGCCAAGCGGCATTGTCATTAGCGTTAGCGTCCCATGATTTGGTACCTAAAGCTCGGAAGTCGGCGGCATTATCATAACCACGAATATAACCCAGTAGTTCCGCGATGGCTGCTTTCCAAAAGCTTTTGCGGGTGGTAATGATCGGAAATTGATTATTTTTCACATCATAAGTTAAGTCTGCATTGATCACGGTCAGGCAGCGTTTGTCAGTACGTTTGTTCTCAACCCATACGCCGTCGTTGATGATGCGCTGGCAAAGATCTAAATATTGCTTCATGTTTTTTCCTAAAAATTGATGACGAATTGAGCGTGCTGCTGATCGATCTCGCTTTAGCTGCTGATTATACCAGTCGTTACTGACTTTATAATTACTCGGTAATTCCGATTAGTTTATCGAATTAAACGGATTTTTACTGATAATAGATCGCCGCTATACTTAATTTACTTATCTCGGGAGGTTTTCGATGGTCAGTTTAGTAAAGCGATTCCTGCATCTGGAGGCAGCCAGTGGCGTAATTTTATTTTGTGCTGCCATTTTAGCGCTGTTGATGGTGAATTCGCCTTGGCAGTCGCTTTACCATGCGTTTTTGGAATTACCGTTACAACTACGGATCGGCGAGCTGGATCTGCATAAACCATTATTACTGTGGATCAATGATGGTTTTATGGCCATTTTTTTCCTGCTGGTTGGTATGGAAATAAAGCGCGAAATGCAGGAAGGGTCGCTTTCCAGCTTACGTCAAGCCAGTTTGCCTGTCATTGCTGCCATCGGCGGCATGATTTTTCCGGCGTTATTGTACTGGTTGGTTATCCGCGATCATGCAGAACTGACATCGGGCTGGGCGATTCCGATGGCCACTGACATTGCCTTTGCATTAGGCGTATTGTCATTGCTCGGGTCACGGATTCCAACCGCGTTGAAAGTATTCTTGCTCGCGTTGGCCATTATTGATGATCTGGGTGCGATCATGGTGATAGCGCTGGTGTATACCGACGAATTACATTTGTTGCCGTTAGCGATTGCCACCGGGTTGAGTGTTCTTTTACTGCTAGCCAATCGAATGCGCGTTATGCATTTGGGTGTCTATTTGCTATTAGGCACCTTTTTATGGGTAGCGGTGCTGAAATCGGGCATTCATGCCACCATAGCGGGTGTAATTTTAGGATTTGCTATTCCGCATCGTCGTGCCCATCCCGATACGCCATTGCGCCGGCTAGAGCATCAGCTGCATCCTTGGAGTAGTTATTTTATTCTGCCGTTGTTTGCCTTTGCCAACGCTGGATTATCCTTCGATGGTTTATCCTGGTCTGATTTAACTAGCGGATTGCCGTTGGCTATTATTGTCGGATTATTGATTGGAAAACCGCTAGGTGTCTTGCTGACATGCTGGAGTGCAGTAAAAAGTGGATTGGCAGTGTTACCGAATAATGTCAGTTGGCGCCAGTTATCTGGGTTGGCAGTGTTGTGCGGTATTGGTTTTACCATGTCGATTTTTATTGCCGGTCTGGCGTTTGATACAGCGGGAACGCATTTCGAACTGGCCCGATTTGGGATTTTGCTGGGTTCTTTGTTGGCCGCTATTTTGGGATATAGTTTGTTATGTCGTACCGCGCGTACGAGCCTGATTAAGGAGCAATAGGTGTTTCATCTTAATTACAATCATCTGTATTACTTCTGGATGACCCAGAAAAAAGGTTCCGTAACGCAGGCTGCCGAAGCACTCTATCTTACACCGCAGACTATCACAGGCCAGATCCGTCAGTTGGAAGATCGTTTGGGCGGTCGTTTATTCAAGCGGAAAGGGCGGAATATCGAAGCAACCGAATTAGGGCAGTTGGTTTTTCGTTATGCCGATAAAATGTTTTCACTATCTTATGAAATGCTTGAGGTGGTGACATTCCGAAAGGAAAATGAAAGTTCCTTTAATGTCGGCATTGCGGATGTGCTGTCCAAACGGATCGCATCTAAAGTGTTACTCGCGGCATTACCCGTTGATAGTGCGGTTCATCTGCGTTGTCTTGAATCGACACATGAAATGTTGTTGGAGCAATTACGCGAACACAAGCTGGACATGATCTTGTCTGATTGTCCTGTAGATTCGACACAGCATCCCGATTTGTTGTCGAAAAAACTGGGCGAGTGCGGTGTCAGTTTTTTCTGTCAGGCTCCGTTACCGGAAAAACCATTTCCAGAATGTCTGATGGAAAGAAAATTACTCATTCCTGCCCGCATAACCGCGATGGGGCGACAACTGACGCGATGGTTTGATGAACAAGGTCTCGCTCCGCAGATCTTTGGCGAATTTGATGATGCAGCGTTGATGAAGGCGTTTGGCCTGTTCAACCAAGGGATCTTTGTGGCACCCACTCTTTATCAGGAAGAGTTTCTGGATGGTCAGTCTGTGACATTATTAGGCCAGACGGATGAGTTAAAAGAAGAATATTATGCTATTTTTGCGGAAAGGATGATCCAACATCCAGCGGTTAAACGACTTTGTGAAAGTGACTTTTCGGCATTATTTGCCGGACTTGAGCAGTAAATCGCATTCTCATTTATTCTCATTATCAGATTTACTGCTATGATGGCACGCTTTTTGGCCCAAAGGAGTAGATATAAATGACCATCGAAGAAATGGAACTTGGCGCCGATCAGGCGGTGTCATTATTGAAAGCGATGGCCAACCGGCATCGACTGATCATCTTGTGTTGTCTGCAGGGTGGTGAATTATCAGTTGGTGAAATGAATCAGAAAATCGGTCTCAGTCAGTCGGCATTATCACAACACCTTGCTTTATTGCGTCGGGATAATTTGGTGAAAACCCGGAAGGAAGCTCAGACAGTGTATTATTCGCTGAGTAGCCCAGAGGTCGAGGCAATCATTGCCACGTTACACAGTTTATATTGTGCCTCGAAAAATATTTCATCCGTGTAAAAAACAAAAACCGGCCTAAGCCGGTTTTTTTGTCTGTGCAGACGCGAAGCAATATTATTGCATTGCGTGAATTTGTGCAGTCAGACGAGATTTATGACGAGCAGCCTTATTCTTGTGGATCAGGCCTTTGGTCGCCATGCGATCCAGAATTGGCTGTGCAGCCGCGAAAGCAGCCTGAGCAACAGCTTTATCACCAGATGCGATCGCTGCTACTACTTTCTTGATGAAAGTACGAGTCATGGAACGACGGCTGGCGTTGTGCTTGCGGGCTTTCTCTGCCTGGATAGCGCGCTTCTTAGCAGATTTAATGTTAGCCAAGGTAAAACTCCTGAAAAAACGGTCTTAGCGAGTGTTATAAAAAGGCCGAGAAATATGCATTCTCAACCCGATAAAGTCAATCGATTTGTGCAAATAACCGCCGCACTCTTATAGCCACCCAGAGCACAGATAGTTAAACTGTCGGTCGATTTTAGCAGGAATCTGGCTGCTGTACAGTTTTCGAGGTCTATCTTGAGCAAGAAGTTAATAAAATCTGGTCTAATGGTGACTACGGCCACCTTTGCCTCGCGTATTTTGGGGTTGGTGCGGGATATTGCCATTGCGCATCTGCTAGGGGCCGGTGTTGCGTCAGACGTATTTTTCTTTGCCAATCGCATTCCGAATTTTATGCGTCGTTTATTTGCCGATGGCGCGTTCAATCAGGCCTTCGTGCCTGTGATGACGGAATATCGGGCCAAGGGGGATAAAGAAGGGGTTCGCGAGTTGCTGGCGGCTGCTTCCGGCACGCTTGGTGCCATCATTACTATCGTGACTATCTTGGGGGTGCTTGGCTCAACCGTGTTATCCGCCTTGTTCGGCTGGGGCTGGTTTATGTCATGGTGGCATGGTGAGCCGGGTGGTGAGAAGTTTGAGCTGGCTAGTCTGATCCTGAAAATCACCTTCCCATATCTCTGGTTTGTGACTTTTACCGCGATGTCGGGTGCTATTTTGAACACCTATGGTCGTTTCGGCGTGTCGTCATTTACGCCGACGTTTTTAAATATTGCCCTGATCGCAACCGCCTGGTGGATTGCACCCCATGTAAAGGAACCCGTGATGGCGCTGGCGGTGGCCACATTTGCTGGTGGTTTGCTCCAGTTGGTCTATCAAATCCCGTATATGTGGCAGATGGGCTTTTTGGTGAAGCCGAAATGGGCCTGGCACCATCCGGGCGTTGTCAAAATCAGAACGCTGATGTTACCGGCGATTTTTGGTGTCTCGGTCAGTCAGATCAATCTGATATTTAACACCATGCTGGCCTCTTTTCTTTCTACCGGCGCCATCAGCTATCTTTATTATTCGGATCGTTTGCTGGAGTTCCCGCTCGGCATGTTTGCCGTGGCGATCAGTACGGTGATTTTACCTTCCTTATCCAAGCGTCATGTCGATGCGGCTCCAGAGCTGTTTAACCAGACAATGGACTGGGGCGTGCGGATGGTGATGTTCTTAGGTTTGCCAGCCATGGCTGGTTTGATGGTGCTGCGAGAGCCAATCTTGCGCGCGTTGTTTATGCGAGGTCATTTCGGCGCACATGAAGTCTCGATGGCGGGGGCCAGTTTGTTGGCATCATCGTGCGGTATTTTGTCGTTGATGCTGGCCCGTGTGTTGGCGCCTGGCTTTCATGCACGGCAAGATACCAAGACACCGGTGCGTTATGGTGTGCATTCGATGATTTCGAACATGGTGTTTAATGCCATTTTAATCTATCCGATGGGGTATATTGGCCTGGCCTTGTCGACCGCTTTATCTGGTACCGTGAATGCGATTTCGCTGTTCCAGGGGTTGTACCGACGAGGAATTTATACACCTGGCCGAGAGACCTTAGTGTTTTCTGTTCGTTTACTGCTGGCAACATTGGCAATGGTGGCGGCATTAGAGTGGCTGAAAGCCCCGCTGGAACAGTGGATCGCCTGGTCGCAATGGTATTCTGTTTGGGAGTTAACCAAGCTGTTGGTGATTGGTGTCGCGGCCTATATTCTCACTATGTTTGTCGTCGGTATTCGCATCCAGCATTTCAAAACCGTGACAGAGGGCTGATCAGTGGCGGCGTTCAGTATATAATCCGACAGTTTTGCAGATGTTACAGGGCTCCCGTATTTATGGAATTGATCCGCGGTATTCACAATCTCCGTTCTGAACATGTCGGTTGTGTGCTCACAATTGGCAACTTTGACGGTGTGCACCGTGGACATCAGGCCGTGTTGAGTCGGTTACAGGAACAGGCAACCCAGCTCGGGTTGCCGTCTTGTGTGATGGTTTTTGAGCCGCAACCGCTGGAATTTTTTGCCGGCGATAAAGCCCCGGCACGCCTTAGTCGCTTGCGGGATAAATACGAAGCGATTGCTGCGTTAAATATTGATCGGTTGTTATGCGTTAAATTTGATCATGCGTTTGCTGAGCTAACGGCCGCTGAGTTTATTGAACAGATATTAGTTCGCAAATTAGCGGTGCGGTTTCTGGTCATTGGCGATGATTTTCGTTTTGGCTTACAGCGCCGGGGCGATTTTGCGTTATTGGTGGAAGCAGGCCGGCAGTATGGCTTTCAGGTATTAAGTACCGATACCTTACTGCATGATCAGCAAAGAGTGAGCAGCACTTTACTGCGTGAAGCGCTACGGGAAGGCCGGCTGGAGGATGTTACCCATATGTTGGGGCATCCTTACACTATTACCGGGCGCGTAGCGCATGGCGCTAAATTAGGTCGGACGATTGGCTTTCCCACCGCCAACATTCATCTGAAGCGTTTGGTCGTGCCTGTGCAAGGGGTGTACGCGGTTCAGGTGCTGATTGCGGATGTGATCCATTTTGGGGTGGCGAATATCGGTTTTCGTCCGACGGTGAACGGCACTCGTTCACAGCTAGAAGTACATGTTTTTGATTTTAAAGGCGATTTGTATGGTAAACAGCTACAAATCCAAGTTTGCCACAAATTACGGGACGAACAGAAATTTCCTTCGTTTTCCGCATTACAAACACAGATAACAATGGATGCCCGCCAAGCCAGACAATGGTTTGGTTTGCCGGTTACCCATGTTGAACCTGATGGAATTTAGGACTGATGAGCGACTATAAACATACGTTGAACCTGCCGGAAACCGCGTTTCCAATGCGTGGCGATCTAGCAAAGCGTGAGCCGGAAATGCTGAAAAGCTGGTACGAACAAGATTTGTACGGCGCGATCCGCAAAGCCAAAGCCGGTAAAAAATCATTCATTCTGCATGATGGCCCACCTTACGCGAACGGCAGCATTCATATTGGTCACTCCGTCAATAAGATCCTGAAAGACATTATTATCAAATCCAAAGGATTATCGGGTTTTGATTCCCCTTACGTGCCGGGTTGGGATTGTCATGGTTTGCCAATCGAGCTGAAAGTGGAAGGCATGGTTGGTAAGCCAGGCGAGAAGGTGTCTGCAGCCGAGTTCCGCGAAGAGTGCCGTAAGTATGCCAAAACGCAGGTGGAAGCACAGAAAGCCGATTTTATCCGTCTGGGCGTGTTAGGTGATTGGGAACACCCGTACCTGACTATGGATTTCAACACCGAAGCCAACATTATCCGCTCGCTGGGTAAGATCATTGCCAATGGTCACCTGCACAAAGGTTCCAAGCCTGTGCATTGGTGTACCGATTGCGGCTCTGCATTAGCCGAAGCGGAAGTAGAATATTACGATAAAAAATCGCCAGCAATTGATGTGCGTTTCCGTGCCGAAGATGAAGCACTGGTAGCGGGTAAATTTGGTGCTGCTGGTGAAGGCCCATTATCGGTAGTGATCTGGACTACCACGCCATGGACGCTGCCGGCTAACCGCGGTGTTGCGTTGCACCGTGAACTGGACTACGTGCTGGTACAGGTCAACGGCGAACAGCCAGAGCGTTTAGTGTTAGGTGCGGCACTGTATGAATCAGTATTAGCCCGCGCCAAAATCGCTGACTTCACTATTTTAGGTCGTTGCACCGGTGCCGATCTGGAACTACTGCGTTTCCACCATCCGTTCTACGACTTTACCGTACCGGTTGTCTTAGGCGATCACGTTACCACTGATTCCGGTACTGGTGCGGTGCATACTGCGCCAGGCCACGGTCAGGAAGACTTTGTAGTCGGTAACAAATATGGTCTGGAAGTGGCAAACCCGGTTGCGGGTAACGGCACATATCTGGCGGATACGCCACTGTTTGCTGGTCAGCATGTATTTAAAGCCAATGACAAAGTTGTGGATGTACTGCGTGAACACGGCGCTCTGCTGCATCATGAAGCTTATCTACACTCTTATCCGCATTGCTGGCGCCATAAAACCCCAATCATCTTCCGTGCGACACCACAATGGTTCATCAGCATGGAACAGGCTGGTCTGCGTAAAAAAGCACTGGCAGATATCAAAGGTGTACGCTGGATCCCGGAATGGGGCCAAAACCGTATCGAAGCGATGGTCGAAAACCGTCCTGACTGGTGTATTTCTCGTCAGCGTACTTGGGGTGTGCCGATTGCCCTGTTTGTGCATAAAGAAACTCAGCAACTGCACCCTCGCGCGTTAGAGTTGATGGAAGAAGTTGCCAAACGTGTTGAGCAGAAAGGTATTCAAGCATGGTGGGATCTGGATGCAGCAGAACTGCTGGGTGCCGAAGCCGCTGATTATGACAAAGTGCCAGATACGTTAGACGTTTGGTTCGACTCCGGTTCTACTCACGCCTCGGTGGTTGATGTGCGTCCGGAATTTAACGGCCATAGCGCGGACATGTATCTGGAAGGCTCAGATCAACATCGTGGCTGGTTCATGTCATCCTTGATGATCGGTGTCGCGATGAAACATCAGGCCCCTTATCGCCAAGTGCTGACTCACGGTTTTACCGTGGATGGTTCTGGCCGTAAGATGTCGAAATCGCTGGGTAACGTCGTTAGCCCGCAAGATGTGATGAACAAACTGGGTGCTGACATCCTGCGTCTGTGGGTTGCCTCAACCGATTACACCGGTGAAATGACTGTCTCCGACGAGATCCTGAAACGTTCTGCCGATGCGTATCGTCGTATTCGTAACACTGCACGTTTCTTCCTTGCCAACCTGAATGGTTTCAATCCTGAAACGGATATGGTGTCGCCAGAAGAGATGGTGGTACTGGATCGTTGGGCCGTCGGTCGTGCGAAAGCGGTGCAAGAAGAGATCATTGCCGCGTATGAAAACTACGATTTCCACATTGTGACCCAAAAACTGATGCAGTTCTGTTCGGTGGAAATGGGATCGTTTTATCTGGACATCATTAAAGATCGTCAATACACCGCGAAAGCCGACAGTATCGCGCGTCGTTCTTGTCAGACCGCGTTGTTCCATATCGTTGAAGCCATGGTGCGCTGGTTAGCGCCAATCATGAGTTTTACCGCTGAAGAGATTTGGAAACTGTTACCAGGTCAACGCGATAAGTTCGTGATGACCGGTGAGTGGTATACCGGCTTGTTTGCTATGCAATCCGGTGAAGAACTGGATGATACGGTATGGGCTGATTTATTAGCTGTTCGTGCGGAAGTGAATAAAGCGCTGGAAGTGGCACGTAACGAAAAACTCATTGGTAGTTCGTTGCAGGCAGAAGTAACCTTGTTTGCCAATGCTGAATTGGCGGCGAAACTGCATTTGCTGGGTGATGAATTGCGTTTTGTGTTGCTGACGTCAAAAGCACTGGTGCAGGAAGTCGCAGCTCAGCCAGAAGGTGCACAAGCAACCGAAGTCGCGGGCTTATGGTTACAAGTAGCTGTCAGCACTGCGGCGAAATGCGAACGTTGCTGGCACCATGTGGATGATGTTGGCGCACATGAAGGTCACGGTGATATTTGTGGTCGATGCGTCACTAACGTAGCCGGAGAAGGCGAAGTTCGCCGCTTTGCATGATGACATTACTGACAAAAACCGGATTACGTTGGATTTGGTTGGCTGTGTTGGCGATTGCGTTAGATCAATTCACCAAACTGGCGATCATGCAGCACATTCCTTACGGACACGGGGTGTATGTCACCTCGTTCTTTAATCTGGTGCATGTATATAATCTGGGAGCGGCTTTTAGCTTCCTTGCTGGTGCGGAAGGCTGGCAACGTTGGTTGTTTAGTGGCTTGGCGGTAGTGATCTCGGGCATTTTGCTGGTAGCGATGGCCAGAACTCCTGCTAAGTTATCACTGACCAATGTCGCATACAGTCTGGTGATTGGTGGCGCGTTAGGAAATCTAATCGACCGTATTATCTATGGTCATGTTGTTGATTTTCTAGATTTTCACTGGCAGGAAGTCTATCGCTTTGCCACATTCAATGTGGCGGATATGGCGATTACCTGTGGTGCGGCACTGATTATTTTGGACGGTTTTATTAAGAAACCCGTCGATAAATAACAAGCGATTAACATCAGCTGATAAGATAAGCCGGTATTTTTGCCGGCTTTATTTTTACGAGTTTAAAGGGGACATCATGAAAATTCTGTTAGCCAATCCACGCGGTTTTTGTGCCGGAGTCGATCGGGCGATCACCATTGTCAAAAATGCCCTGCATAAATTTGGCGCACCGATCTATGTACGCCATGAGGTCGTGCACAACAAATATGTTGTGGATGAGTTGAAATCGATGGGCGCTATTTTTGTCGATGAACTTGATGAGATCCCAGATGGCAATACCGTGATTTTTTCAGCACACGGTGTATCCAAAGCCGTTCGTGAAGAGGCCAAAAAACGCGGATTGCAGGTATTTGATGCAACTTGCCCGTTGGTGAGTAAAGTTCATATGGAAGTACATCGCGCCAGCCGGAAAGGTCAGGAAGTGGTATTGATTGGCCATAAAGGCCACCCAGAAGTGGAAGGCACGTTAGGTCAATATGATGATACTGGTGTTGGCATGTATCTGATCGAAGATGCTTCACAGGTAGATTCACTTCCTATTCAGCAGCCAGAAAATGTCAGCTTTGTAACGCAAACCACATTGAGTGTCGATGAAACCCGCGATGTGATTGACGCTCTACGCGAAAACTTTCCTGCGATACAAGGCCCGCGTAAAGACGATATCTGTTATGCCACGCAAAATCGTCAAGATGCCGTTCGCGCGTTAGCGCCACAAGTTGATGTGCTGCTGGTGGTGGGTTCTAAAAACTCATCTAACTCGAACCGGTTGCGTGAATTAGCTGAACGTCTGGGCACCAAAGCCTATTTACTCGATGATGCATCACAGTTACAAGAAGAGTGGTTCAGTAATGCCACAAGCGTTGGTGTAACTGCCGGTGCTTCGGCGCCAGAAGTGTTAGTTCAGAGCGTTATTGATCGCCTTTATCAGTTAGGCGGCAGTAATTTAGAACAGATGGATGGCGTGCTAGAAGACACCGTGTTTGAAGTGCCGCTTGAGTTGCGTACTTAATTTTATTCCGTGTGGTTGTTACTAGATAAATAACCACACGATCTTTCGTTTACATTAATAACGATAACTTCGTAATGCGATAGTAATATCGTTCCTACCTATTTTATTGACATACATATCTTTGAATTTCGTTAGCTTTACCTGATTGTTTTATCAGCCGTTTTATACTTTATCTCTGATTATAATATGCGCAAATAGGTTGTTTATAGATGGCCGCAGAGATGAGGAATAGATTCAGACAACAAGGGGTCACTCTGGTAGAACTGATTCTTACCATCGTTATAGTGGGTATCCTTTCATCCATTGCATATCCTAAATTTAGCCAATATCTGCAGCAAAGTCGGCGTAGTGAAGCTCATAGTGCATTAATTCAAATAGCAAATTTGCAAGAGCAATTTTTTCTGCAAAAGCAGCGTTATGCATCTTTATCGGAATTAGGGTTAAAGACATTCCCTGATAACAGTCATACCACCGAGAATGACTATTATCGTATCACAGTAACAGTCGCCTCTGCTTCCTTCCGCTTAACGGCGATGGCAACAAATGCACAGATCCATGACACTGAATGCCAGCTATTCACATTAGCTCAAGATGGTTCGCGTGATAGCAGCAGCCATGAACGTTGCTGGTAGCCTTAATGACTAAGAGTGCATTCGCATTTTCTATTGCCCCATTGAGAGGTTTTACTCTGTTAGAGGTAATGATCAGTGTAGTGATCCTGACCGTCAGCTTACTGGGTGTTGCTGGTATGTATGGTTTCGCTGCGAAATTTGCTTATGAATCGCAACAGCATGCACAGGCGGTATATACCGTTAATGATGTTTTGGAACGATTACGCATGGATAAAACAGCCTGGTTAAATGCCATCTTGCCGACAGCCAACAGTGCTTATCATTTTGAGTTTGATGCTAATAGTGAGGCTCGTGATTCTGTTCTTTGCACCAACAAAAAACCTGATTGTGCTGATGGGCTGGTGCAAACGGCGGTGACGGATTGGATACGGCATTTGGCTTCTGCATTTGCGTCTGTCCCCGTTTTGGTTTGTTTGAATCTGCAACGTCAGCATGCGGAACGCCTGATTCAGGCGACCGTGACGATCAATTGGTTTATTCACAATGCCGCGTCTTCATCTACGCTCCCGGTATTAAATAATGACTGCGGTCATACCGGTATAGGGCGTCGACAATTCATGGTGCAAACAGTGCTATGAAATCGATTCGAGGATTCACCATACTGGAGTGGATGCTGACGACGACGATCGGTCTGTTTTTGCTTGCGGGAATTTTTTCGTTGTATGTGATGTCGCGGAACAATACGCATCAACTGCAAACTTATAATGAATTACAGGAGAATGGCCGTCTGGCGATGAATCTGTTATTGCAGGATCTGCGTCAAACTGGCTTTTTGGGGGATTATTCGGGGCAGGGATTACGTCTGAACGACGATGTATCCTCCATGGTTAAATTGACAGCGGGAAATGATTGTCTAGATGAGCGGGGCGCTCGTGGTGGTACATTTCCCTCCTCAGATGCGGATGGTGTATTACGACCTTTTCTGGCTCGGCACACCAATCATAATGGCGCATTAAATGCGGATTTGAGCTGCTTACAGCATATTAAATTACAACCAGACAGTGACGTATTAGCGCTTAAACGCGTGATTGGGGCACCGATCAATTATCCGAATATGACGCTAAACCCCCTTCGTATTTATCTGGCTGGTAACGTAAATCAAGCGCTGTTTTTTGCTGGTAAAGGGAGTGATCTCCGAGGGTTGGTGACGCGTCTGGCTGGTGCGAAAATTTGGGAGTATCAGCACCATGTTTATTATGTACAGGAAGTAGATGGTGTTCCCGAATTAAGACTGATCCAACTGACGGATCAGATGCGAGCTACTTATAGTCTGCCGCTGGTTCAAGGTGTTGAGAAGATACGGATCTTGCTGGCGGTCGATGACTCAATACCTGCCGATGGCATTGCCGATAGGTATCTTCCCCCTGAAAAAATTTCTCCGGCGATTTGGAATACTTTTGCGATAACAGGGATCAGAGTGTTTCTTCTGCTCCGAGCACAGGAGCGTTCTCCTAGTTATCGAAATGAGCAAAGCTACCAACTTGGTGATTTATCTTTACCGCCATTTAACGATAATTATCAACGTCTTCTACTGCAATCAAGTGTGCAATTTCGGAATGCTCGCGCCGAGGTGACACATTAATGTGCCATGTTCGTGAACGGGGAATGGTGCTGGTGATCGCATTAGTTTTGATGTTGCCGCTAACGCTGATGGCGCTGTCTGTCATGCGGTGGAGCCGGGAGCAAATGCAAATGAGTGCAGCAACTAGCCATCGATTTAATGAGAGCACTGAAATTGATGCCGGTTTACAAACCGTTCGGTTACAAAACGATGTATTGCAAAACATCGCATCTTTGCCGGTGAATTCCATACTGACATGGACAACCAGCAATAACAGATACCGACTTGATGTTCGTTATGAGACCGCTTGTGGTCGAACGAGTCAGGCTAGTAGTAATAATGTGCTCAGTCGTTGTCGTTATGCCGATGTTTCGTTACTGAATTCCGCGAGTCCTACTACAAAAATAGCGGCTGTTACCACGCTGGAACTACCTTTATTTTCATTACCAGGGTTTCGACCAGAATGATGAAAGAACGATACTTAAATTGGATAGCTGTTGTTCTCATGTTTATGGGAATAGGCCTATCACCGTTTGCAAAGAGCGATGATGCTGCGCTTTGGTCGACGGAAAATCAATTTACGCATTCTTATTCTTTTATGTCGCCGGTGGTTGCTGATGAGCATGTTTATCTTTCGATGTTTAGCTATCAGTCTGAACATGGTTGGCAAGGCGAGATCAAAAAATTCAAGTTATCAACCGATGGACAAATAACGGATCGCAATGGTGAGCCGGTATTTGACTGCACTGGAAAATTGCTTAATAACGCGCGTAGCTTCTGGTCATCGTCAGTTGTAAATCAAACGGCGGCGAATGATGTTAACACCATGCTTGGAGTTAAGGCATCCCGGCAATTGTTAAGTAATACGGGTGATGGGCCAGCGCCATTAAGTTCATTATCTGAAGATGTGTTGAGTAAGATCCCGCGGTTTCTTGGCGACAGTATGCATAATCAGCCGCGGGTACTGGATTATGGTCATCAGCATAAAGGCACTGACCGGCGCTTATTGGTTGGTACTAATGCCGGAGTGTTGCATTTATTCAACGATGCAGGCAATACATTGGATGAGGCATGGGCATTTATTCCGGCTGAGTTTTTGTCTCGTGTTACTGCATCGTCGCCAGCTGAATTTCGCATTCATCAGTATGGCTTGGATGGTGAAATCAGCGTGTTTCATGATGATAAAGATAATGATGGCATCATTGAGTCTGATGAGGGCGATAGACTGTGGGTTTTCTTTGGCTTGCGACGAGGCGGGCGTAGTTATTATGCCTTGGATTTGACCGACCCCGATCACCCGGCATTGAAATGGAAAATTAGCGGGGATGATCGAGATGGAATGTATAAATTATTGGGTGAAACCTGGTCGACACCGCAATTAGCGTATATCTCTGGTCATGGTTCTGAGAAAAGGCCCATTCTGATTGTTGGTGGTGGCTACGATCCACAAAAAGATCATGAATCTACGCACTCAGCACAACGTGGTCGGGCTATTTATATAATTGATGCTGATTCCGGGGCAAAACTGTTTTCGATCAGCTCTGATGCTGACAGTCTGAATAATTTACAGGCGCCGCTGACAGATGCCATTCCTGCTGATGTGGCTCTGCTGGATAGTGATCAGGATGGAACTACCGATCGTCTGTATGCCGCAGATACTGGTGGTAATGTTTGGCGTTTGGAGATGGTGGGTGATTTTTCTGATTGGCGCATGACAAAACTGGCGGCGTTAGGGCCGGCGCAGAATGAAACGATAGCTGGTGTCCGACAATTTTTTGGCCAGCCGGTGATAGTTCGCTCTGTAGTCAGAATAGAAACCGGAAAACAAGCGGCTGTAGAGGCGCCTGCGGATTGGGTTTTATTGGGCAGTGGTGATCGTGTTCATCCTGATCAACATGATCCGGTACCAAACTACTATTTTGCCTTAGCCGATCGGCAGGTGACCCCGTATAAAAAGGCACAAGCAGCGGCATCGGTGTTAACGCTCGATACTTTGCAAAAGATAAACAATTCGGGGTTAGTTGCTGATAACGCTAATTTTTCGTCAGGCTGGTATGTTGATTTGAAGCAACCACAAGAAAAAGTATTTGGAAATGGTTATGTGGTCGCGGGTCAGGTTTGGTTTACGTCATTTTCTCCGCTCGATGGTAATCAATCGGGCGGTCATTCGATCGGGACGACGCAATTATACCGGTTAGATCTGCAATCAGGTTTGTTCAGTGAACATTCTTCGGTAGTGACGCAATACTATGATCAATTACTGGAAAATCTGGGCGTTGTTTATCAAGCATCTGCACATCAGTTATGGATGACTTGGGTCAGAGCGGGTGCTAACGATAAAAATGGACAGTGTTCAAAGGTCGGTATCCCGTTATCTGACGGAATAAAGCCACGGAAAATATCTGAATATCAAACAGAGTATTAAGACCTCGGAGCATTATGGGCAGGAGATTTCTTGTCGTCGGACCCGACCACTCATCGCAACAATGATAGCTACTCCGTTGGTTATACCATGTCCGCAGAGGGTAATGGAACCGGGTGTTCCCGCTTGTGTGCCATCGGGTTGAAAGATGAACTGCATTTGGTTCGTGGTAACGGTTAGCTGATGGAAGGGCGAGCCGCGAAACAGGATCGTATCGCCATCATTGCCAGATGTGAGTCGTCGGTCGCGGTTGATATCGCTGAATAGCAAGAGGTGTGAGAAGCCGTTTTTTACGCACTGCTCCTGCTCATTAGCAAGACAAGCGATAACATATTCACCAGTATCGATAGCCTGACTTCGGGCGTGGTGTAAGGCGGTATGTAGTGAAAAAGCTTCTGTTTGTACCGCCGTATCCGCAAGTAAGTACTGTAAACCAGGTACGCCAATCAGCAATAAAATGGCGCCAACGGCCAGGGTTGTCATCAGTTCAAGTAAGGTAAATCCGTGCTGGGACATGATTGAACATCAGGAGTAGATTGTGTTCCTGATTGTCTGTTTGCGGGATAACGGTTGAAACTGCTACATCCGACAGTGCTTCTGTGTGAACAACAGACGCACTGTCGAGACGTTCAAAACTAGCTGATTTTTTTCCTGCCAGATAACAGAACCAGAATAATACCAACGATTACAAATGGTACGCTCAGCCATTGTCCCACCGTGATCAAATTACCGGCTTCATAGGCTGCTTGTGGTGTCTTGAAGAACTCCAGAACAAAACGGGCACTGAAAATTAACACCAGAAACAGACCGAACAAAAAACCCGGTTGTTTGCTTTTATTGCTACGGAACAGCAGGAATAAAAATACAAAGGTGATGAAATAACAAGCGGCTTCATATAACTGCACTGGATGACGGGGTAGGTTATCAATACGCTCGAAGACTACACCCCAGCTACCATCAGTCGGGTTACCAATAATTTCCGAGTTCATGAAATTGCCCAGTCGGATAAAACAACCGGTTAGCGCGGTTGGGATAGCTAAGCGATCAGCTAACCACAAAAAACGATTTTCCGGATGTTGGCGAACGAACAACCAGATCGCGAGCAGCACGCCGATACCACCGCCATGACTGGCTAAACCACCTTCCCAGATCTTTAAAATATCGATCGGGTGAGCCAAATAATATTCTGGTTCATAGATCAGCGTATGTGCTAATCGTGCACCAACCACAGTCCCAATAAAAATATAGGTGAGAAGTTTGTCCAGTTGCTCGGTTGGTCGGCCTTCCTGGCGATAAATACGTTGCATCAGTTGATAACCGAGCAGGAAACCGGCAGCAAATAAGGCGCCATACCAATGGACGGCAATCGGACCGAGTTGAACCAAAATAGGATTGGCATTCCAGAATAGCATGTTTATCCCCAGTAATGAGATGGTTGATGACAACCATAGAGGGTCACAGGGTAGCATGTCTGACGAACCGGAGTGAACCCGTCAACCTAATGATTGGTTGACGGGACATCGCGATTTATTGCGCTACTTGTTCCCGCAAACAACGGGCCGCGTTAACCATGTTTTTCAGCGCGGCTTGTGTTTCCGGCCAGCCACGGGTTTTCAGGCCGCAATCAGGGTTGACCCACAGCCGTTCTACTGGCAAATGCTGTTGTGCTTTTTGCAGTAATTGCGTCATCCATTTTACGTCCGGTACATTCGGTGAGTGGATATCATAGACCCCAGGACCGATACCATTCGGGTATGCTTGATGATGGAAAGTGTCTAACAACTCCATGTCTGAGCGCGAGGTTTCCAGCGTGATCACATCAGCATCCAGCGCAATGATCGATGACATCACATCACCAAACTCGCAATAACACATATGCGTGTGGATTTGCGTGCTATCGGCCACCCCGGCAGCGGTAAGTTTAAATGCCCGTACCGCCCAATCAAGATAAGCTGCTTGATCTTGCTGGCGTAATGGCAAGCCTTCACGCAATGCGGGTTCATCGATCTGGATAATCCCAATACCGGCCTGTTCCAGATCCCGCACTTCGTGGCGTAAGGCTAAAGCGAGTTGCAACGCCATGGTTTCCCGGCTGATGTCTTCCCGTGGGAATGACCAGCACAACATAGTCAACGGGCCGGTCAACATACCTTTCATCGGTTTTTCGGTCAGCGATTGGGCGTATTGGCTCCAACGCACAGTCATTGCTTCTGGTCGGTCGATATCACCAATGATCACCGGTGGTTTTACACAACGGGAACCATAACTTTGCACCCAGCCATTTTGAGTAAAAGCATAGCCAGTTAATTGCTCACCGAAATATTCCACCATGTCATTACGTTCAGGTTCGCCGTGCACCAGCACATCCAGCCCGATCTGTTCCTGTTCCGCGACTGTATAAGCGATCTCTTGTTGCAGGCCTTGTTCATAAGTCGCCAGATCGATAGTGCCTTGCTTATAACTACGGCGTAATGAGCGAATTTCGCTGGTTTGTGGAAAAGAACCAATAGTGGTGGTTGGCCACGCGGGTAGTTGGAAACGATCTTGTTGTAATGCGGCGCGTTGTGGATAGGCGGAGGCCCGTTTTGCATCAGATGGTTTAATCGCGGCAACGGCAGATTGCACGGCTTGGTTTTGTACTCGGGTCGAGAGTTTACGCTGTTGTAATGGTGCGCTGTAGGCCTGCAGGGTCAGTATTTTCTGATCGTCTGGCTGGCGCAGAGTACGTTGCAGCAGATGTAACTCGGTGCATTTCTGGCGCGCAAAAGCAAACCAGCTTTTTACTTCTGCATCGAGTTTCGTTTCTGCATTCAGATCTAACGGGCTGTGCAGTAATGAGCAAGAGGTGCCCAACCAGAAATTGGGGTGCGATTTTTTTACTGCACTCAGCTGTGCATAAATAGCATGAAGGTCGGCACGCCAGATATTGCGACCATTGATCACACCCAAAGATAGTTGCCAGTGGGTTGGAATAGCCTGTAATGTTGCCGCCAGCTCTTCTTGGCTGTTGCTGACTGCATCGAGATGGATGCCATCAACGGTGATGTTCGGTAACCAGTCTAGTTGGTGTACTATGCTGCCAAAATAGGTGGTGAGTAGTAATTTGCAGTTGGTGCCTTGTAGTTGTTCATAGGCGGACAAATAAGCTTGCTGCCACTCTACGGGTAGATCGAGCACCAGAATGGGTTCGTCAATTTGTACCCATTCAATTTTTTGTGCCGCCAGTTTTTTTAAAACTTGCTGATATACCCGCAATAATTGTGGCAACAAGGTGAGCTTGTCGAAATCAGCACCTTTGGTTTTTCCTAACCACAGGTAACTCAGTGGCCCGAGTAAGACCGGTTTGACTTGATGACCGGCGATTAAAGCCTCCTCCACTTCCCCAAATAATTGTGTCCAACGCAGTTCAAAGCTTTGATCTGCCTGAAATTCCGGCACTAAATAATGGTAATTGGTATTAAACCATTTACTCATCTCGGCTGCGGGCGCGGGTGTGCCGGTTGGCGCGCGACCGCGAGCAATCCGGAATAAGGTATCCAGATCAATACTGCCATCGTCGTTTTGATGGCGTGTTGGCACATTGCCAACCAGCAAGCTGGTGGTCAGTACTTGATCGTACCAAGCGAAATCACCAACTGGCAGTAAATCAACACCGGCTTGTTGTTGCCATTGCCAGTGACGATGACGTAATGCCCGCCCAGTTTTTTGTAATGTGTCTTGATCGATCTCACCAGCCCAATAGGCTTCTAACGCTTTTTTCAGTTCGCGTTGTAACCCGATGCGTGGAAAGCCGAGTGTATGCGTAGTATAAGTCATGTCTATTCCTTTTGGACGTCTAGATGTTTACATGTCTATATTTCCGCGTTACCTTAATGATTACCAGTGCAACTTTTTCATCCGTAACTTGCAGGTTTTTCATGTTTGAACTGAAACATCTTCGTTCCTTATTGGCATTAAAAAGTCAGGGATCGTTAGCGGGGGCAGCTGATGCTTTGCATATCAGCCAGTCAGCGCTATCACATCAACTGACAGAACTGGAACAGCGGCTGGCACGACCGCTGTTTTTGCGGAAAAGCCGTCCTCTGCGTTTCACAGCCGATGGGATGAAGCTGGTGGCTTTGGCGGAATCCGTGTTACCGCAGATCGATGCCTTAGCCTGTGATTTACGCGGTGAGCAGCCGCCAGTACAGTTATGTCTGGCGGTGGAATGCCACAGCTGTATTCGTTGGCTGACACCGGCGTTACAGCAGATCCAGCGGCTTTATCCGGCATTAGAGCTGACCTTTGCCAATCAACAAGGTTTTGAACCACAGCAAGCTTTGTTAACCGGCGAGGTGGATGTGGTGTTGACGGCGGATTTACTGCCCAGTGAAGGGATTTTTTATGCGCCTTTGTTTGAGTTTGAGATGCGTCTGGTGTTACCGGCGACACATAGATTGATGCAGGAAGTGATGATTACACCGGCCCATTTGAGTGATGAAATATTGCTTTCTTATCCGGTCGAGCCACAACGCTTAGATGTCATCCGCCATTTTATGCAGCCGGTTGGGCTGAAACCCAAACATATTAAAATGGTCGATAACACGCTGATGTTGACGCAGATGGTGGCGGCTGGGTGGGGGATTACGGTTTTACCTGACTGGGTTTGTCAGGAGTTTGAACCCCAGCAGTTGATGGTGTCTAAACCGTTAGGGAAGGGGTTGTGGCGTCGTTTACATGCGGCGATCAGAGTGCAGGATCGGCAACGGCCGGAAATTCAGGTATTACTGAAAGCGCTGCAACAACATCCGGCAGTTTAGATAATCTATTCATTTTAGATAATCTATTCATTTTCATCAAAGCGGGCTTCGAACAGATGCTGTACCGCTTCCATGACCTCAAAAGCTTCTGGGCCTTCGCAGATCACGCGAATGGTTTGCCCTTGTGCCGCCTCCAGCATTAGCAGACCGACGACACTGTCGGCACTACCCTGTTTTTCGCCATTACAGAGCGTGATTTTTGCTTTGAAGTTAGCAACTAATTGCACCAGTTTTATCGCGGCACGGGCGTGTAACCCTAGCTTGTTGATGACCGAAACCTGATTTTCAACCCGGGGCATGTTGTTTCTCCAGTGTGCGGTGGCGGCGCTGTACGTTTTTACCCAACACCAGAAAATGGTTTGCCAGCTGTTCTGCGATAAATACCGAGCGATGTTGACCACCAGTACAGCCGATGGCTACGGTGACATAACTACGGTTGTTGCGTTCTAGTTGCGGTAACCAGGTTTCCAATAAACTGATCAATTGGTTGATGTATTTCACCACATCCGGCTGTGATAACAGGTAACGCTGCACCGGCTCATCCAAACCGGTCAGTGGCTTGAGTTCGGTGATCCAGTGTGGATTCGGCAGAAAGCGGGCATCAAAGACAAAGTCGGCATCTTTCGCGATACCGTGTTTAAAACCAAATGATTCGAACACCATTACCAATTCATGTTCTTTCTTGCCAAGCACGCGTTCACGGATCTGTTCGCTGAGATCATGAATACTCAGATGACTGGTATCAATACGTAAGTCCGCATTCGAAGACAGCGGTGCCAGCAGGTTGGTTTCCTGATGAATGGCTTGTTCGAGTGTTAATTGTTGTTTGGACAGTGGATGCAAACGACGACTTTCACCATAGCGTTTCAGCAAGGTAGCGTTGTCAGCATCAAAGAAGAAATTAGAGAACTGCAGATCCTGATGTTGTCGGATTTGATCCAGAATAGAAATCAGTTCATCGGCTTGCACGGGGAGATTACGGACATCGATGCTCACCGCGATCTGGTCATATTTTCCGCGTAACTCTGCCACCAGCTGAAACAGCAGCGAAACTGGCAGGTTGTCTACACAGTAATAACCCAAGTCTTCCAGCACGCGTAACGCGATTGTTTTTCCGGAACCTGAGCGACCACTCACGACGATGAGTTTCATCGATAATCATCCATTGATCATTTGTTGATATAACGCTTCGTCTGATTCAGCCAAACGCAACTGACGACAGAAGTTCTTATCATTAAATTTTTCGGCTACGAGGGCCAGTGTTTTCAGATGAATTTTACACTCACTTTCCGGCACCAGCATGGCGAACAGCAGGTCAACTGGTTGGTTATCAATGGCATCAAACGGGATCGGTTGTTCCAGCGTCAGTAACACGCCGGTTACCGGATAACCATCAGGAATACGACCATGTGGAATTGCAATTGCACCACCAATGCCTGTGGTGCCCATTTTTTCTCGGGCGAGCAGGCTATCAAAGAGCTTTTGTTCATCCAATCCCAGACGGGGAGCGGCGAGTTCACTGATGATTTCTAATACACGTTTTTTGCTACTGCATGGGACTGCACTTCGCGTGCAGTCCGCAGACAAGATTTCAGAAATTAACATAATTACTTACTGGATAATTTTTCTTTGTATTTGATGATCTGGCGATCCAGCTTGTCCATCAAGGCATCAATAGCGGCGTACATGCTGTCTTCTTCCGCATTGGCGAAAATTTCACCGCCGTTGACGTTCAGCTTGGCTTCAGCGATTTGCTTCAGCTTTTCAACTGTTAAGGTAACCTGAACATTATTGATGTGCTCAAAGTGACGCTCTAAACGAGAAAATTTACTGGTGACATAATCACGCAGTGCATCAGTTACTTCTACATGGTGACCCGACAGGTTAATTTGCATACGTCTTCCTTATTGTTGGCCTACAGCAGGCGTTTGCGCTGGCTTGATGGTGGTATGGATAATGATTCGCGATATTTTGCGATCGTTCTTCGTGCCACCATAATGCCTTGTTCCGTCAGCAAGTCTGCGATCTTGCTGTCGCTTAACGGTTTGGCCGGGTTTTCTGCCGCGACCAATTTTTTAATCAGTGCTCTGATTGCAGTCGAAGAACATTCTCCGCCGCTATCAGTATTAACATGACTAGAGAAAAAATACTTCAGTTCAAAGATGCCACGCGGTGTATGCATGAATTTTTGTGTAGTAACTCGCGAAATTGTCGACTCGTGCATCTCTACTTCTTCTGCTACGTCATTGAGAACCATAGGTTTCATGGCTTCTTCGCCGTATTCAAAAAAGTTTTGTTGTTGCTGCACAATGCAATTCGCCACTTTCAGCAAAGTCTCGTTGCGACTTTCTAAACTTTTAATGAACCACTTCGCTTCCTGCAGATGAGAGCGAATAAATTGGCTGTCGCTGCTATTTCGTGCATGACGCGCCATCGAGGCGTAAGTTTCATTGATGCGGATTTTTGGCATCGCATCGGGGTTGAGTTCAACGACCCAACGGCCATGTTTTTTCAATACTGAAACATCGGGGATCACATACGAAGATTCGCTTGGCATGACCCGGCTACCGGGGCGCGGCTCCAGCGTCTGGATGAGATCCAATACGTCTTTCAGTTCATTTTCTTTTAACTGTAGCTTGCGTGCCAGATTCCGGTAATCACGTGCACCCAGCAGATCCATATGATCTTTTATAGCCAATCGGGCTTCATTTAACCAGGGGGTATCGGCACTGAACTGATTTAATTGGATCAGCAGGCACTCTTGTACCGAGCGGGCTGCGACGCCAATGGGATCAAAATGTTGAATACGTTTTAAGACGGCTTCGACTTCATCGATCTCTATTGATTCATCGGTATTGTTGACGTTAACCGCCAACAGGATTTCATCCAAAGAGGTGATCAGATAACCGGACTCATCGATACTATCGATAATCGTTAATGCAATCGCTTCATCCTGATCGCTGAACGGTGTTAATCGCATTTGCCATAGCAGGTAGTCTTGTAATGTTTCGGTGGTTTCACCCTGATATACGGGTTCATCATCACTGTTCATCAGACCACTGCCGGAGGATGAAGAACCGGAGGCGGAATACACTTCATCCCAAGTGGTGTCCATAGGCAGTTCTTCAGGCATATTTTCTTGTGCCTGTGCCATCTCTTCACTGCTGTCCGGTGGGGTGAAATCATCATCATCAGGCATTTCCGGCGTCGCAATATCAGCATCATCCTCTTGTTCTAACAAAGGATTTGCATCAATCGCTTGCTGGATCTCCTGCTGTAATTCCAAAGTGGACAGCTGCAGCAGACGAATTGCTTGTTGCAATTGTGGGGTCATGGCAAGTTGTTGGCCAAGACGCAACTGTAAGGTTGGCTTCATCTACGTGGATGTGTCCTTATCTCTAATTTCCATGTCGGTGTCAGGGGTAAGCCATTAGGCTACCAAAAAATGCGCCCACTGACAGACCGCGATTTAATTATGGCTGATTACTGCCATAGACACACTTTTTACAGGGTAAATCCTTCACCCAGATAAACTTGTTTAACGTGTTCGTTTTGCAATACTTCTGCTGGTGTCCCTTCGGCTATCAGATTGCCGTGGCTGACAATATATGCTTTTTCGCAGACATCCAAGGTTTCACGCACATTATGGTCAGTAATTAATACGCCAAGCCCGCGATCACGTAAATGTTCAATGATCCGTTTGATGTCAATGACCGAAATCGGATCCACACCAGCAAATGGTTCATCCAGCAGAATAAAGCGTGGTTCCACGGCGAGTGCCCGGGCGATTTCAACGCGGCGGCGTTCACCGCCAGACAGACTCATCCCGGTGTTTTTCCGGATATGCCCAATATGGAACTCTTCCAGCAGCGCTTCCACCTTTTCCTGCTGTTCGGCACGGCTGAGTTCACTACGCAGTTGTAATACACCCAGCAGGTTTTCTTCCACGGTCAGACGACGAAAGATCGAGGCTTCCTGTGGCAAATAACCGATACCATGACGCGCACGCTGATGCATCGGCATGGCGGTGATATCGAGGTTATCGATGGTGACGGTGCCGCCATCTTGCGGTACCAGCCCAACAATCATGTAAAATGAGGTCGTTTTACCCGCACCATTCGGGCCGAGCAGACCGACCACTTGCCCGGTTGCTACCTGCAGGCTGACGTTTTGTACTACTTGTCGGCCTTTGTAGCTTTTTTTCAGGCCGCTTGCTTGCAAAAGTGCCATAGAATTAAGGTTTGCCTGCTTTATTAAATTCGTCGATTTCCTGTGGAAGGAAAATAGTCTTCACACGGGAACCTTTGCCACTGCTTTGGGCGATCATCTGCTGTTTCTGAATGTCATAGCGGATCACATCACCGTTCACCTGGTTGTCGTTCTGTTTCAGTTCTGCCTTTCCGGTCAGTGTGACCAGGCGATCTTTTAGTTGGTAACGTAATTCGCTGGCACTGGCATTAACCGGTTTGCCATTGTCCAGGATCTGGAAGAAGGTTGCCGGGCGGCCAGAGGCAATCATTTCATCATCGCCTTTGGTATGACGTAATACCACCACCTTGTCGGCATGGATAATGATCGAGCCTTGTGTGATCACAACATCTTGCAGAAATGTGGCTTTGTTTTCATTCATTTCTGCTTGTTGACTGCCTGAGTCAATGGTTACCGGTTGCTGGTAATCGGACTCTTTGGCTTGCAGACCGCTGACAGAAAGCAGTAATAACAAGCCGAAACTAGCGTGGCTTAAAGTAAGTGGCATGGCCTTGTTCCAAAATTTGGTAGCGTTTGGTATTGAGATCAGCATGTAAGCCGACACCTTGCACATGATAATCCGGGCTATCGATAGTAACGGGTTTATCGCTGGTTATCTGGCGCGTGTTCATATTCATATCCAGATATGAAGTTTGCATTTGATCGACATTTAACGCCGGGTTGTGATTTTTAATCACGACATTATCGCGCAAGATAATACGGTCATTGCCAAACATTTGTCCGGTCTTGGCGGAAATATTCCAGGCAGTTTGCCCGTTAAGTTCAAAGGTTTGTAATACCGGATGCAGCGCATCGGTGATTTTATTGTATTCATAATACAATGCTTGTTCGGCGGTCAGGATATCCATCAATTTGCCATCAGCAGTGTAACGCCAGCTGTGCAAATGGGTGGCAGTAAAACTGGGCAGTGAAACATCTTTCTTTTTCACCTGAGTATTACCGTTGTCTTCTTGCGACGACCACCGCCATGCCAGTAGTGACACTGCAAACAGCAGTATAATCAGCACTGTTTGCCGATTGATCATACTGAAGTTCCTTGTGCGCTTTCGAGTTGCCCGCGAGCTTGTAAGAGCAAATCACAAACTTCACGTACTGCGCCGTCGCCACCTCGGGTTCGGGTGACTAAATCGGCTTGTTGTAAAACCGAGGGGTGTGCATTGGCGACCGCAATACCTAATGCTGCACTGTGCATCACTGGCAGGTCAATGACATCATCACCGATGTAGGCCGCTTGTGATGCCATCAGATCCAGTTTATCCAACAGGTCTTCAAATGCAGGTAACTTATTGCCTTGCCCTTGATAAATATGCTGCACACCGAGTGCTTGCATCCGGCGTTGAACGATTTGTGAATTCCGCCCCGTGATCACGGCGACATCAATGCCGGCATTCAGCAAGGCTTTGATACCAAAACCATCGTGGGTGTGGAACGTTTTTAGTTCCTCACCCGCGTTGCCCATATAGATCCGGCCATCGGACAATACGCCGTCGACATCACACACCAGCAATTGAATTTTGGCGGCCAGTGTCAGGATCTGGTTTGCAACCGGTCCGTAGGGCGTGTCAGTGTAATCGCTCATACTACTCCAGCTTTCAGTACATCATGCATGTTAAACGCACCGACAGGATGACGCTGTTTGTCTAACACGATCAAGGCGTTAATTTTTCGCTCTTGCATCAGTTTAACCGACTGCGCAACCAACATTTCAGCTGGCACCGTGATGCAATTGGCGGTCATTACTTTCGTGATCGGTGTGGTGTGTATATCCAGTTGTTGATCCAGTATACGACGTAAATCACCATCGGTGAAAATACCTGCCAATGTACCTTGTGTATCCAGAATTGCCGTCATACCCAGACCCTTACGGCTCATTTCTAACAAGGCTTCGCTGACTGTCGCTTTATCTGATACGGTGGGTAATAGTTCGCCCTGATGCATAATATCGGCATTACGCAGCAATAACTTGCGCCCTAGTGCTCCACCGGGGTGAGACATAGCGAAATCATCTGGGGTAAAACCGCGTGCTTCCAGCAGTGACACGGCTAAGGCATCACCCAGCACCAATGTAGCAGTGGTGCTGGAAGTGGGGGCCAGACCTAGCGGGCAGGCTTCTTGTTCAACGTGCAGGCACAGATGGATATCCGCCTCTTTTGCCATAGTTGATTCTGGACGGCTGGTCATACAGATCAGCGGAATGCCCCAGCGCTTAATCACCGGTAATACGGCTAAAATTTCATTGCTTTCACCGGAGTTTGAGATAGCAATGACAATATCATTGCTGCTGATCATACCTAAATCGCCGTGGCTGGCTTCGCCCGGATGAACGAAAAACGCGGGAGTACCGGTACTGGCAAAACTCGCGGCCATCTTCCGACCGATATGGCCTGATTTGCCCATTCCGATGACGACCACTTTGCCCTGGCAGGAAAATAACAGCTGGCAAGCTTGCGTGAATTGTTCATCCAGTGTTTGATACAGCCCTTCAATCGCCTGCAATTCAAGGCGTAAAACACGTTGGGCGGACTGGCTAAAATCGAAGTTAGTTGGCATTGACGGTCCTCTGAGCGTATTGCACAAGAACCCATTATATGAAAACCTCGGCCCAGAAGCGATAACGGCACTTTTTTTGCCTGAAAACAGGTTCGATGGAACCTGTTTGATTGGCGACGATAATTTTCAGCATATACAATGGCCGACAGAAGTTTATCAGCGGAGGTTGCGTGAGTGATTCATTGATCCAGATCCGGGGCTTGAGTTTTAGCCACGGCGAACGGTTACTTTACGACAATATCAGTCTGGACATTCCGAAAGGCAAAATTACCGCCCTGATGGGGCCGAGCGGGATCGGTAAAACGACATTACTGCGGCTGATTGGCGGGCAGATCAAACCCGATCAAGGGCAGATCCTGTTTGACGGGATTGATATTCCCAAACTGAAGCGGCGCGAACTGTATGACATTCGTAAACGAATGAGCATGTTATTTCAAAGTGGCGCCTTGTTCAGTGGCATTAGTGTGTTTGACAACGTGGCGTATCCATTACGCGAACATACGCATTTACCGGAAGAGATCATTCGCACTTTGGTGTTAATGAAACTGGAATCAGTGGGGTTACGTGGCGCAGCAGAGATGATGCCGTCACAACTGTCAGGAGGTATGGCACGACGAGCTGCGCTGGCGCGTGCCATTGCATTGGATCCTGAATTGATCATGTATGATGAGCCATTCGCCGGGCAGGATCCGATCACGATGGCGGTACTGGTTAAACTGATCCGTGAATTAAATCAGTCGCTGGGCATTACCTCGGTGATCGTGTCGCATGATGTCGCCGAAGTGATGAGTATTGCCGATTATGTCTATCTGATTGCTAACCATCAGATTGTGGCACAGGGCTCTCCCGAAGAACTGCGCCGGGAAGGTAATCCGGAAGTGGTGCAGTTTGTCCAGGGGTTACCGGATGGTCCGGTACCGTTCCACTATCCAGCCATTGAATTGTTACAGGAATTGTAAATGTTGGTGGATTTTATCTGTCGTCTCGGACTACGTGGCATTCAGAGCCTAACGGCTATCGGGCGCGCCGGTATCATGCTGTATCAGGCATTGATTGGCCGTCCGGAACCAAGAAAACATTTTCCGTTATTAATACAGCAACTTTATGTTGTGGGTGTCGAGTCCGTATTGATCATTTTGGTATCGGGCTTATTTATCGGCATGGTGCTTGGCTTACAAGGTTATCGGGTGCTGGTGGATTTCGGCGCTGAAGCCTCGTTAGGCCCGTTGGTGGCGCTCTCTTTATTACGTGAATTGGGGCCGGTTGTCACAGCGCTATTGTTTGCAGGGCGTGCTGGTTCGGCATTAACGGCAGAAATTGGCTTAATGAAGGCGACCGAACAGTTAAGTAGTTTGGAAATGATGGCGATTGATCCGTTGCGACGGATTGTATCACCCCGTTTTTGGGCCGGTGCGATCAGCCTGCCGTTGTTATCTCTGATGTTTTGTTTTATCGGCATCATTGGTGGCAAGCTGGTGGGGGTTGATTGGCTCGGCGCGGATGAAGGCGGTTTCTGGTCATCCATGCAAGCATCGGTGGATTGGGATAAAGATATTGTCCAGGGGATCTATAAAGCCATAGTGTTCGCACTGGCCGTTACCTGGGTCGCATTGTTTAATGGTTACGATAGTCTGCCTACGGCAGCGGGGATCAGTCAGGCGACTACGCGAACTGTAGTTCATGCCTCGTTGCTGGTATTAGGATTGGATTTTGTAATGACAGCCGTCATGTTCAGGTGAGTACAATGAAGTTCAGTAAAGTTGAGTTTCTGGTGGGATGTTTCATGTTGGCCGGCATTTTTGCCGGTGTAATGCTGGCGCTGAAAGTAGCCGGGTTGAGCTTTGGCAGTCAGGGTGATACATATGCCGTGTATGCCAGTTTTGATAACATTGGTAGCCTGAAAGTGCGGGCGCCGGTCAAAATTGGCGGTGTCGTGGTGGGGCGCATTGCGAATGTTTCTATCGATGCCAAAACTTTTACACCAAAAGTAGAAATGCAGATCGATAGTAAATACAACCAGCTATCTGATACCAGCACCGCGGCCATCAGAACATCGGGCTTATTAGGTGAACAATATATCGCACTGACACCTGGTTTTTCAGATGAAGAGATGGGTACCTCGATGTTGAAGAATGGTGATTCGATCACGGACACCAAATCAGCATTAGTGCTGGAAGACTTGATTGGTAAATTTGTTTACGGGCAGTCGAATGGCAAGTCTGGTAATCAGACTTCAGCCGCAGAAAATACGAATAAGTAAAAGTTTAAGGAGTCACGCAATGTTGAAGTGGTTAAGCCGTAGTGCAACTGTTCTGTTGATGCTGTTTTCAGCGCAATCATTTGCCATTAACGCACAAGATCCGTATTCGCTGGTGAAAGATGCTGCCGGGAAGACTTTTACCCGTCTTGAGCACGATGCACCGCAAGTAAAACAAGACCCAAATCACCTGCGCACCATTGTCCGTGAAGAATTATTGCCGTATGTGGATAACAAATTCGCGGCCTACAAAGTGATTGGGCAAGAGCTAAAAAATACTACACCACCGCAACGGGAACGTTTTGTTAAAGCCTTTACTGATTATATTGTTGCGACCTATGCCGATGCGCTGGGTAAATATGACAAGCAGCAGATAAAAGTCGAATCCAGCCAACCTCTGGATGAGAAAAAAGAAGTTTCAGTGAAAGTGACAGTATTGGATCCGGAAAAACCGGAAATCAATGTTGTGTTCCAACTGCGTAAAAATAGCAAAACCGGTGAATGGAAAGTGTTTGATATGATTGCCGAAGGCGTGAGTTTGTTATCGTCGAAACAATCTGAATTGGGTGGTTCTATTCGCCAAAAAGGCATTGATAGTGTCAGCAGCATGCTGGAAGAACATAATCGTCAACCAGCCACATTACCTGGCAAGCAGTCATGAAATTGACGGAAAACCTTGATGCATCTCAGGTCGCTATCTGGTGGCCTGAGCGTATCGTGTTGTTTCAGCAGAACAGCATTGATGTTAGCTCTGTTAATAAGATTGATTCTGCTGGTGTGGCGTTCCTAGTTAAATGGGCGCAAGCATGTCAGCGGGATAATCAGCGCCTGTCAATACTGGGCGCTTCACCTGAATTAGTGCAACTGATTTCACTGTATGGCGTCAGTGCACTGTTCGATCTGGTTTCACTGCAATAAACGAGAAATTATTATGCATCCAACCGAGATTGAGAGTATTCTTCGGGCCGCTCTCACGCTGGACGAGTTATATGTACAGGGTGACAATGGCCACTTTCAGGTCATTGCCGTTTCCGCACTGTTTGCCGGTATGAGCCGGGTTAAAAAACAGCAGACAATTTATGCTCCGTTAACCGAGCAAATTGCCAGTAATGCTATCCATGCTCTGAGTATCAAGGCGTTCACACCAGAAGAGTGGCAACGCGATCGGAAACTGAACGGTTTTTAAGTGGCGGGATGTCACCTCATAAAACCTGAATATTTGAGAAATCATCATTATGGATAAATTTCGTGTGCAGGGGCCAACCCGGCTCACCGGAGAGGTCATTATCTCTGGCGCCAAAAATGCGGCACTGCCCATCCTGTTTGCTGCTTTACTGGCTGAAGAGCCGGTAGAGATCCAGAACGTTCCTAAGCTTCGTGATATTGACACCACCATGAAACTGCTGAGTCAGTTGGGTGCCAAAGTGGAACGTAATGGCTCCGTACATGTGGATGCGGGGCCAGTTAATATTTTCTGTGCACCGTATGATCTCGTGAAAACGATGCGGGCATCCATTTGGGCGCTTGGCCCTTTGGTTGCGCGTTTTGGTCAAGGGCAAGTGTCGCTGCCTGGTGGTTGTGCTATCGGTGCCCGGCCTGTGGATCTGCATATTCATGGCCTTGAGCAGCTAGGCGCGAAGATCACATTGGAAGAGGGTTACGTTAAAGCCTCTGTTAATGGTCGCCTGAAAGGTGCTCACATTGTTATGGACAAAGTGAGTGTCGGCGCCACCGTCACTATTATGTGTGCTGCCACATTGGCGGAAGGCAAGACTATTATTGAAAACGCCGCCCGTGAACCAGAAATCGTTGATACGGCGAATTTCCTGAATACATTAGGTGCGAAAATCACCGGTGCAGGCAGTGATAAAATCGTTATTGAAGGTGTTGAACGACTGGGTGGCGGTGTTTATCGTGTGCTGCCGGATCGTATCGAAACCGGTACCTTCTTGATCGCTGCCGCCGTCTCTGGTGGTAAAGTTGTCTGCCGAAATACTCGCCCGGATACACTGGAAGCGGTATTAGCCAAACTCACAGAAGCCGGTGCGGATATTGAAATCGGTGAGGATTGGATCAGTCTCGATATGCACGGTCGTCGTCCAAAAGCGGTGAATTTCCGTACTGCGCCACATCCTGGGTTTCCTACCGATATGCAGGCTCAATTCAGTCTACTGAATTTGGTAGCCGAAGGGACTGGCGTGATCACTGAAACGATATTTGAAAACCGTTTCATGCATATTCCCGAATTGATCCGTATGGGTGCGCATGCCGAAATCGAAAGTAATACGGTCATTTGCCATGGCGTCGAGCGGTTATCCGGTGCGCAGGTAATGGCAACTGATTTACGTGCTTCTGCTAGTCTGGTGTTAGCAGGCTTTATTGCTGAAGGTACTACGATCGTCGATCGTATTTATCATATCGACCGTGGTTACGAACGTATTGAAGAAAAACTGCGCGCTTTGGGTGGTCAGATTGAACGTATCAAAGCCGAATAACAGTTATTTAGTTTTGAGATAAAACAAAGGCACCTTCGGGTGCCTTTGTTTATTAATGCGTATTAGCTTTACTAAACCGAGTATCTTCTTCCACCGTGATGGTATGCACTTGTTGTTTACCATCACGCAAAATAGTGAATTTCGCCTTTGTACCTGGTTGCATTTCGGCAATGATGTCCATGGCATCACGAACATTGTTAATAGGCTTATCATTGATTTGTAATAACAAATCACCTCGTTGTAAACCACCCTTGACGGCTGGTCCATTGTTGTCCATGTTTTCAATCACTAAGCCTTGCGATACTTGATCATTCTGCAGCTTTGCGGTGACCGAGTCGATTTGTACACTTGAGATCCCAACATAACCGCGTTTTACCCGACCATGTGTAATGAGTTCATCCATGATCCGTTTGGCCAGCTTATAGGGAATGGCAAAGCTGATGCCATAACCTTCCTGCGAGGTTCCCAAATGATAGGCGCCGGCGTTAATGCCGACTAATTCACCACGGGTATTCACTAAGGCACCACCCGAATTACCGGAGTTAATTGCAGCGTCTGTTTGCAGTAGATCCTGACGGCCATTACTGTCTGGCCCCATGGTGCTTAAGCCCACCCGCCCGGTGGCACTGATAATGCCTTGTGTAATCGTCTGACCAACGTTATAGGGGTTACCAATCGCCAGCACGACATCACCCACCAGCGGAGACAGTTGCGGGTCTTGCGGAATTACCGGTAAGTTATCGGCAGTAATCGACAGTACGGCCAAATCAGTTGGTACGTCAGCACCGACCAGCTCAGCAGACAGGATCCGGCCATCTTGTAGTGCGACAATAATCTGATCTGCATCAGAGATGACATGGAAGTTCGTCAGCACATAACCCCGACGATTCATGATCACACCTGACCCCAGACTTTGCGGTAACAGCTCTTTCGTATCATTCAGGGCGGAATGCTGGAAACTGCGGGTATAAATATTAACAACTGCGGGGCCTGCCTGGCTGGCGGCATAAGCATAACTCAGTGCGGGAGCATTGTGTGGATCGGAGGTACCCAAATTCAGGAGATGCAGGCGAGGGGCTAAAGCCAGTAAACCTGCAAGCAACAGCCCTAACAGCACGGCTTTGCCGATATAACGTAAGGCTGAAATTAACATAGGCTCCTCCTCATTCATCAGAATGAAGAGAATAGCATATCCAGGGCAAGAGCGTGAGTGCTCATATTTTGTTCGCCCCGAAATAAGTC